>NZ_CAXCAM010000009.1:0-79720 GCF_963980585.1 uncultured Ilumatobacter sp. | reverse complement strand
AGCTGACCAACTTCACCGGAATCGACTCACCCTACGAAGCACCCGAATCGCCGGATGTTCACGTCGATACCATGGCGCTGACGGCTGAGGAAGCCGCCGATCATGTGATCGCAG
This sequence comes from uncultured Ilumatobacter sp., assembly GCF_963980585.1. NCBI lineage: Bacteria > Bacillati > Actinomycetota > Acidimicrobiia > Acidimicrobiales > Ilumatobacteraceae > Ilumatobacter > uncultured Ilumatobacter sp. Next base: position 79,606 of record NZ_CAXCAM010000009.1, on the reverse strand, counting down.
CACTTCGCTCGAAGGGCCTGCTCGACTGACCGAGTCCCTGACCGGATCAATTGACTCTCTTACGCGACGGACGGCTCAAATGACACTCGACGCCTGGATCGCGCTTGTCGTGATTCTGAGCTGTGTGGTGGTTCTCATCGTCGATCGTCTGGCACCGGTCGTCGTATTGGGTGGCGCCGTCGTTTCCCTGATGTTTGCCAACGTCATCGATTCTGAGATTGCACTCAGCGGGCTCGCCAGTCCGGCACCGGCGACGATCGGAGCGCTGTACATCTTGGCTGGAGCGGTCACCGCGACAGGGACCTTCTCGCGCGTGTTCGACCGCCTCCTCGACCGCAACGGCTCAATCGTGATGCTGGCGGCAGTGACTGCTGCCGCATCGTCGGTCGTACCGAACACACCGCTGGTCGCGATGTTCGCTCCTCGCGTGGTGCGATGGTCGCAACTCAATGGAGTGAGTGCATCGCGTTTTCTGCTCCCACTCTCGTTCGCGAGCGTTTTGGGCGGCGTGATCACCCTGATCGGCACGTCGACCAATCTCGTTGTCTCCGATTTGCTGAGCCGCTCGGGCGAGGAACCACTCGGCGTGCTCGAGATTACCGTGGTCGGTCTTCCCGTTGCAGTGGTTGGTGTGGGGGTGTTGTCGACGATCGGGATGCGGCTGCTTCCGGAGCGGGCAGCGGCACTGTCAGATGTCGACCGGCGTGGCCGCGAGTTCCAGCTTGCTGCCCGTGTGACTGCTGGCGGCCCAATCGCAGGTCGGACGATCGCAGAGTCAGGACTCAGGAATCTCGACGGCGCGTTTTTGGCGCTCGTGGAGCGCCCTGACCTCGAGAGGCGGTCGACCACGTCTCTTGCTGCATCGCCTCACACGCGTCTCGAGGTAGGTGATGTCTGTTGCTTTGTCGGCGACGTAGCGAGAATGATCGACCTTCATGACATCGAGGGTCTCACGATGCTCGAGGAGCAGCACGTCACTGCCGCGCAAGGGCCTGATGCTCGAGTCTTCGAGGCGGTGGTAGCACCTGGATCGGTGTTGGTCGGGGGATCGTTAAAGTCGGTGGGGTTCCGTGCCAGCTACGGAGCCGCGGTGATGGCGATTCATCGCGCGGACGGCGATGTTGGTGGTCAACTCGGGCAGGTGACGCTCCGGGCTGGTGACGTTCTGTTGGTGCTTGCCGATGAATCGTTCGCGTCCCGTTGGCGAGGTCATGCCGACTTCTCACTGGTGGCGGCCCTAGAGGAGCAACCCCCGGCTCGTCGTGACCGGTCGACGCTGGTGATTCTCGCAACGGCTGGATTGGTCGTTGCAGCGGTGACGGGCTTCTTGGATCTGTTTGAGGCGGCCCTCGCGTCAGCGATTGTGGTGGTGGCCGGTCGGGCGATCTCTTTGGGTCAGGCTTGGCGGTCGATCAACATCAATGTAGTGGCGACTATGGCGGCGGCAATCAGCCTCGGAGCAGCGGTGTCTGAGAGCGGACTTGCTGCTGAAATCGCTGGAGCCGTCGAACGGGCCAACGGCCTGGGGTTGGGCGATGCAGGCCACGTGATCATGGTGATGCTTGCCACGATTGCTTTGACGGAGCTACTCACGAACACTGCGGCTGCAGCGCTCATGGTGCCGATTTCGCTCTCGATCGCCGCCGATGCAAACGTCGAGCCAAGAATGCTGACCGTGGCAGTGTTGATAGGCGCGTCGTGCTCGTTCTTGTCACCTGTCGGATATCAAACAAACCTGATGGTGTTTGGCCTCGGCGGCTATCGGTTCACGGACTTCACGCGAGTCGGTGCACCGCTGACGCTGACCACGTTGTTGATTTCCACCGCCATGATCCCTTGGGCGTTTGGCTAGGGCGTCGAAATCAAGCCGGCTCACCGCGGTGGTGCCCAGACGGCGAGGTGCTCCGCGATCTGCTCGGGTCAGGTGGCTTGGCTCTCGGCTGCGAGTCGGAGTACTTCGTCCTCGGGGAACGCGCCGATCCAGCCGGTGATCGGCGTGCCGTCGGCGGCAAACATCACCGCAGCGGGCTGCGAGGTGACGCCGAGCGCTTGCCATGAGAGGAACGATTCGTCCCACAACATGGTGAATGACTCGGTGCCGTAGTCCTCGACGAAGTCTTCGGCTTGGCCAAGACTGTCCTGGGTGCCGAGGCCGATCACTTCGAGTTCTTGGAGGTGATCACGAGCAAACTGCTCGACATCGGGAGCTTCCCGACGACAGCTCGGTCAATGCGGGGCCCACAACCAGAGCAGCACCGGCCGCTCGGCGGGAAACACGTTGCGCAGAGCGACTTTCGTCTGACGTCGAATGTCGTCGACCTGAATGTCGGGCAACGCGTTCTCGGGGAAGTCCGATGTCGGTGAGAGTTCGGTGGCGAACGCCCGACCGCCAGGCATTGCCTCGGGAACGACCGGTGGCGGGGGGTCTGATACCGCGGGCGCTGCTTCGGCGGGGTCGGTGTCGGCATCGGAGGCGACGGTCGCTGCGGACGGTTCCGTCTCGGCGGGGGCGCCGACAGTCACCTCGCTGATGTCGGACTCAGTCGATGTCGGCGCCGGTTCATCACTGGTGATCGGCGCGGTATCTTCGGTGGTCCCGCAGGCGGCGAGAACGAGGCCGGCGGCGGCAAGCGCCACGGCAGTTCGTCGCACAACGTTCACCATTCGACCATGATGGCAAAGCCGACGCTGATTGTCTTGTCACGCGGACACCCGCGTCGTCGAGGGGTACCGTTGGGTGGGTGCACATCGTGTTGGTCAACCCGCAGATCGCGCCGAACACCGGCAACTTGATCCGGCTCTGTGCCAATACGGGGAACGATCTCCACCTGGTTGAACCACTTGGTTTCCGGCTGGACGACTCGCTGCTCAAGCGCGGCGGTCTCGACTACCACGAGCGCACGAGGATGACGGTGCATCCTGACCTGGCCAGCGCGCGGGCCGCACTTCCTGGCCGCTGGTTTGCGTTCTCGACGCACTCAACGCGCCGCTATACAGACGTCAGCTATCAGCCAGACGACGTGCTCGTGTTCGGCTGTGAAGGCTCAGGCCTTGATGAGGACGTCAGTGGCCAGTTCGACCCGGCACACTCGCTCACGATTCCGCTGCGACCCAACAACCGCAGCCTCAACCTGGCCAATGCGGTGTCAGTCGTCGTGTTTGAAGCATGGCGGCAAGTTGATTTCGATGGCGCCGCCGAGAAGGACGAGCGCGTCGAAGGGCTCACCGGGGAGCTCCTCGACGGAACCCCGTTCGACCGCTGACCTCGCTCAGAGTTGGTGCGCGTCAGGCAAAGCCGGCGCGCATTGACGGATTGACACCGTTGACGATGTCGTCAGCCCGGGTGGTGACACCGACTTTGGCCTCGTCGTGGGTGAGGATCCAGAAACGGTCGTTGCGCACCGCGTCGAGGACGTGTTGGCCGACGACCTCGGTGCTGATGCCGCCGGCCACCATTGCCTCGATTTGAGTCTGCATGCCGCTCGAAGCAGGCCGTTCGGGCAGCGTTGCGCGCACGTCGTCGGGCATGTTGCGGTCGCTGGTGGCGATGCCGGTGGCGACGAAGGCCGGGCACAGCACCGAGACGCCGACCGCTGTCTGCATCATCTGCATTTCCTTGCTCAGTGTTTCTGAGAGCGCGACGACGCCGTACTTCGAGATGTTGTACGGCCCCATCATCGGCGCCGAACCCAACCCCGCCATCGAAGCGGTGTTGACAACGTGACATTGCTCGCCATGTTCAATCATCGCTGGAAGGAACACCTTGCACCCGTAGATGACACCCCAGAGGTTGATGTCGATCGTCCATCGCCAGGCTTCGAGATTGTCAGGGTCGGCGACGGGCCCGCCGGCCCCGACGCCGGCATTGTTGCAGAGCACATGGATGTTGCCGAAGCGATCACGCGCTGCGCGGTCGAGATCGATGATCTGGTCGTGTTCGCGCACGTCGATCTCGCGTGCCAACACCGGGTAGCCGGCTTCGCTGAGCTCGGTCACCGCTCGATCAAGGGCGGGCCGTTCGACGTCAGCGAGCACCAGGTTCATGCCGGCCGCACCGAATTGCTTGGCCAGCTCCAAACCGATGCCGCTGGCGGCCCCGGTGATCACTGCGGTTTTGCCCGAGAAGTCATCCATGTCGCTGGGTCTACTCGGCTCGGTTCGGCGGAACGCAATCGAGCGAACGGTCAGGTGGTGTCGAGCGCGGCGAGGTCCTCGGGTTTCCAGCCGACTTCTGCGAGCACTTCCGCAGTGTGCTCGCCGAGGCGTGGCGCATGGCGGTGCGGCAGACCCTGCTCGTCGCCACGACTGTCGAACCGGATCGGATCGCGAGTGACGCGGTAGGGCCCCTCGGTGGGATGGGTGTCGTCGTGGAGCAGGTCGACTGCAGCGAAGTGCGGGTCGTCGGCGATGTCTTCGAGTGACATGACTGCCGCGGCAGGGATCGAGCGGGCATCACAGAGGTCGAGCAATTCCGAGGTGGTGAAATCCGCAACGAGGTCGTCGAGCATTCCGTACAAGGTGTCGGAGTTGGCAACTCGTGATCGCTGGTCGGCGAAGCGCGCATCGTCGATCAATTCGGGTCGGCTGACGAACTCGAAGAAGTCGCGCCAGTTCTGAGTGCTGTACGGGAGGATGACGACCCAACCGTCACGGGTGCGGCGTGGACGTCGGTTGGGTGTGGTCACCCGGGCGTAACTGAACGGTCCGATCGGCGGCTCGAACGTCAATCCGCCAAGATGCTCGATGAGGTTGAACGACGCCATCACCTCGGCCATCGGGACCTCGATGGAGTCACCTTCGCCGGTCATCGCCCGTCGGTACAGCGCTGCGGTGATGGCAGGAACGATGTGGAGTCCGCACACTTTGTCGGCGATGATCGTTGGCATCAATTGCGGGTCGCCACCGGAGAACGTGAACAAGTCACTCACGCCGGAGGCGGCCTGAATCACATCGTCGTAGGCAGCCTTGTCGGCACTTGGCCCATTGCTGCCGTATCCGTTGGCAACGCAATAGACGACGTCGGGACGAATCGTGCGGACGCTTGCGTCGTCCAGACCCAGGCGAACGAGTGCAGATCGACGCATCGTGGTGATGAAGACGTCTGCGGTCGCGATGAGGTCGTGTAACGCGCGCATGCCGGCGTCGGTCTTGAGATCGAGCACCACGCTGCGCTTGTTGCGATTCATGCTGATCGCCAGTGCGCTCATCCCTGGGCTACGAGCCGGTTCGTAATGGCGAAGGATGTCGCCGCCGGGGTTCTCGACGCGGATGACGTCGGCACCCATGTCTCCGAGCATGCGCGTGGCGAGTGGCCCCATCACGACGGAGGTCAAGTCGATGACGCGGACACCGTCGAGCGGACCGAGGGGTCGATTCGGATCAGTCTGCAAGGACTGCAACCGCTTCGATCTCGATGAGTGATTCGTCGAGGAACAGCGACTGCACGCCGACGAGGGTGATCGGCACCTGCGCAATCGGGTTGACCTGCGCGGCTGCGCCGAGCCCGCTGAACAGCTCGCCCTGCATGGCGGCGGTCCATCCGACGACATAGATCGTGAGCTTCGCGAGGTCCTCGGTTGATCCGCCCACGCCGATCAGCGCGTCGATGATGTTGCGCATTGCCTGGTCGGTCTGTGCCGCAAGGCCGTCGGGATGATTGCCGTTGGCGTCCGTGCCGATCTGCCCGGACAGGTGGACAACACGGCCCGGCGACGCGATCGACGCGTGAGAGAAGCCCTGTGGCGCGGGCAGGCGATCGGAGTTCCGGAGCTCGATGGACATGGGCGTACCGTACGTCGATCAGTACGGTTTTGAACGAGGCCGAGACCCTGCCCGCCTCGGCCGGAGCCTGAACATCGCGAACTCGGTGATGGTGTTCAGAGGCAGGCGCGCACGGCGTTGTTGAGTCGAACGGTGCGCGGGTCGCCTGCGATGCCGCCCAACATCTGGTTCATCACGTAGCCGTAGCCGACGCCGGTGTCGGGGTCGGCTTGGCCGAGCGATCCGCCCGCACCAGCGTGACCGAATGCGTTGTGTCCGAGGAGCGGAACCGTCACATTGTCGAGCATGAAGCCCATCCCGAAACGGGTCTCGGCGACGAGGCAGTGATCAGGTCCGCTGACCGCTTCAGCGGTCGCCGCTCGCATTGCAGCGGGTCCGAGTACGCGAACGCCGTCGACATCGCTCACGGTGGCGGCGTACATCTTGGCAAGGCTTCGAGCGTTGGTGATGCCGCTGGCGGCCGGCATCTCGGTGGCATGGAATGCCCGGGTGTTGAACGGGTTCTCGGCCAGCCCGAACGCCAGAATTGCACCGTTCATCGTCAATGCCTTGAAGCCTGGCGTGCCTGGCCCCATCATCTGCATCAGCAGCAGGAGTTCTGCCGGGTCGGAGGGCGGCGGTGCCGGTTCGAGTCGGCTGACTCGCGCCTCTTCTGCTTCGGGCAGGCCGATCCAGAAGTCGAGACCGAGCGGGCCGGCCACTTCGTCGGCAAAGTAGCGCCCGATCGAACGCCCATCGATGCGCCGCACCAATTCGCCGGCAAGCCAACCGTAGGTGACGGCGTGATAACCGTGCGTCGAGCCTGGCTCCCACAGTGGCGCCTGATCAGCGAGGGCTTCGACGACCGGTCCGACTGCGAGGATCTCGTCGATCGTCAACGGTGCCTCGGCCCAAGCCAGCCCGGCCTGGTGGCTCATGACCTGAGCGACGGTGATGTCGCGCTTGCCGTTGGCTGCGAACTCTGGCCAGTGCATTGACACTGGGTCGGAGTACTCGAGTTTTCCGGCTTCGACGAGACGGGCGACGCAGATCGCAGCCGCACCCTTGGTGGTCGAGAAGACGAGCTGGAGCGTCTGCTCGTCCCATGCTTTGCCCGATGTCTTGTCGGCGATACCGCCCCACAGGTCGACCTGCAATTTGCCGTCGGCGTACAGGGCGAACCCCGCGCCGAGTTCTGGATAGTCGGCAAAGTTCGCGCTGAATGCGTCCGCCACCTTCTCGAATCCTTTGGCCACGTGTCCCTGTGTCTCGGTCATGCGGCGACCGTATCGACGCCCAGCGACCCTGTGGCTTCGCGGGGCATGAGTTGACGGTTCAACGCGAAACTCGCTGGATTCACGCCGGCTCACGCCCGTCCTTGACCTTGACCGGCCCAACCGATGCGCAGCGCAACACGGCGCGTCGCGATGGTCGGTAGATACGACTTCGCCGATCGCAGAAGTATTGAAAGTTCGACTCGCAATTGTCTGGGGTGCGATCTAAGATGGTGTGGGTGGGCAAGGATGTGGGGCCAGCGATCGATGGACGGCACGCCCGTCGCGAACGCAGCCGCGTTGCGGTGATCGATGCCGTCTTCGCTTTGGTGCGCGATGGCAAGGTGCCCCTTACTGCTGAAGATCTCGCCGAACGGGCAGGCGTGTCGGTCTCGTCAGTGTTCCGCAACTTCGATGGCCTCGATGACATGCAGCGTCAGGCGTTTGATGTGTTCCGTGAGCGGTACAGCCAGTTGCATGACTCAGTGGGTCCGAGTGACGCACCGCGTGGCCAGCGGGTTGTCCAGCACGTCAAGAGCCGGCTCGCGCTGTTTGATGCCGCAGGACCGATGATGCAGATTGCCCGCCACCGAGCACTCGACTATCAGCCGATGGCGGAAGGTGTCGCCAGGAGCCGATCGCAGCTCGCTGATCAGACGAGCGCGCATTTTGCCACCGAAACAGCGCAGCTGACGCCAGCCGAAGCGTCCAACCTGCTTGCCGTCATCGATGCGATGACCTCGCCCGAGGCGTATGAGGTGCTGCGGGCGGCACACGGTCGATCCGACCGCCAGATCGCTCAGTCGTGGACTCGGTCGATCGAAGCAATTCTCGCTGGCTGGCCCGGCATTCAACCAGATATCGACACCGACACCGACAAGGAGAACACGGCATGACACGCGCCTCACGTTTCGAAGGAACGATCGGCAAGACGCTCGCCGACTCCGAACCCTGGTTCGACGAACCGCCGCATCCCAGCGACGATGCTCCGAACGTTGTGGTTGTTCTGCTCGACGACACTGGCTTTGCGCAGTTTGGTTGTTACGGCTCCGATATCGACACGCCGAACGTCGATGCGCTCGCTGCGGGTGGCGCCCAGTTCACCAACTTCCACGTCACCCCGCTCTGCTCGCCGACCCGTGCCTCGCTCCTGACCGGCCGGTCGCAGCACGCCGTTGGGATGCGCGCGGTGTCGAACTTCCGTACCGGCTTCCCCAGTCAGCTCGGCCACATCAGCAACCACGCAGCCACCGTTGCTGAGGTGCTGCGCGACGAGGGCTACGCCACGTTCTGTGTTGGCAAGTGGCATCTCGCACCGATGGAACAGTGTTCGGCAGCCGGGCCGTTCGAGCAATGGCCGCTGGCTCGTGGCTTCGACCGGTTCTACGGCTTCCTCGAAGGCGAGACCGACCAGTTCCATCCGTCGCTTGTGTGCGACAACCACATGATCGACCAGCCGAAGTCGGCTGAAGACGGCTATCACGTCAGCGAAGACATGATCGACCAGCTGATGACGATGATCAGCGACAGCAAGGGCGTGCGACCCGACCGACCGTTCTTTGCCTATGTGCCGTTCGGCGCAACGCACGCGCCGCACCAGGCGCCAGAGGCGTACATGGACAAGTACCGCGGCAAGTACGACGAAGGGTGGGATGTCATTCGCGAACGCTGGTTTGCCCGGCAGCTCGAACTCGGTGTCATCCCCGCCGGTACGCAGCTCGCGCCCCGCAATCCGGGTGTCGACGCATGGGACGACCTGTCGGAGAATCAGCAGCGCTTCAACTGCCGACTGCAGGAAGCGTTTGCTGCATTCCTTGACCACACCGATGATCAGATCGGTCGTCTCGTCGACGGGCTGCGTGAGATGGGCGAGCTGGAGAACACGGTCGTCGTCGTGCTCGCCGACAACGGCGCGTCGCAAGAGGGCGGCCCATTTGGCGTCATGCACGAGATGAAGTTCTTCAACGGCATCTTCGAGTCGGCCGACCAGATGATCGATCAGATCGACGACATCGGTGGCCCGCACAGCCACACCAACTACCCGTGGGGTTGGGCGCAGTGCGGCAACTCGCCGTTCAAGTGGTACAAGCAGAACACACACGAAGGTGGCGTGCATGTGCCGATGATCGTGAGTGCCCCGGGCATTGCTGAGCCGGGCGCGTTGCGCGACCAGTTCGTCAACGTGTCCGACATCGTGCCAACGATCTACGAGATGGTCGGGGCGACGGCTCCTGAGGTCTACAAGGGCCTCGAGCAGCTGCCGGTCACCGGTCGGTCCTTCACCAACGCCCTGGCCGACGCGTCGGCGGCAACGGCCAACACGGTGCAGTATTTTGAGATGGCTGGCAGCCGAGCGTTGATCGCCGGTGACCAAACGTCGCTCTGGAAAGCGGTGTGCAAGCACGACAAGGGTGCCGACTACGACACCGAACAGTGGGAGCTGTACCACCTCACCGACGACTGGTCTGAGTGCAACGACCTCGCCGAGGCCCATCCTGAGAAGCTCACCGAATTGCAGGAACTGTGGTGGCAGGAGGCCGACACACATGGCGTGCTGCCGCTTGATGACCGCATGATCGAGCTGTTCGGGAGCAGGTTCCGCGACCATTCGCCACACCCAATCGACAAGCGTTACGTCTACCGCCCGCCGATGTCGCCGATGCCCGGCCAGGCGTCGGTGTCACTTGGCGGTACCTCGTTCGACCTCACCGCCCGAGTCACTCGCGAGGCAGGCGAGGCAGGCGTGCTCTACGCAACTGGCACCGAAAACTCGGGTGTGTCCATCTTCGTCCAGAACAACAAGTTGGTCGTCGACTACAACGCCTTCGACGATCACCTGATTGTCGAGTCTGACGTCGACGTCCCGGTCGGCCCGAGTGAGCTCGGTGTGCACGTCCGCCGGACCGGTGGCAAGACGGGCACGATCTCTTTGAGCGTCGACGGTGCGGCGAACGAGCCAGCTGAGCTGCCGTTGTTCATGACCATGATGTCGTCGGTCGGCCCGAGCGTCGGCTACGACCACGGCTCGGCAGTGTCGCAGCGCTACGTCGGGCCGTTTCCGTTCGACGGCACGCTGCACGACGTCACCGTTCAGTTGCTCTCTCGCGATGCGGTTGAAGCAGAGCGAGCACATGCTGCCAGCGAGATGAGCCGCCAATGACCACTTGGTGCCAGGCACCAAGTCGTCCCGTACAAGTCGTCCCGTAAAGGAGTTCGAATGAGTTTGAAAGTCACGTTGTTGGGCACCGGTTCGCCGATGCCATCACCTGATCGCGCCGGGCCGGCAACGTTGATCTCGGCCGGCGAAGGCCCAGAGGGCGAGCACTACCTCGTCGACGCGGGACGCGGTGTCTTGATGCGGCTGGCTGCTGCGGGTCTTGGCGCGCCGAACCTTGCCGCGGTGCTGATCACGCACCTGCACAGCGATCACATCACTGACCTGAACGATGTGATCACCACGCGCTGGGTGATGACGTTCGAAGAGACTCCGCTCACCATCGTTGGCCCGGTCGGCACGAAGTCGGTTGTCGACCACTTGCTCGCGTCGCTCGAACCTGACATCGAGTACCGCATTGCACACCATCAAGACCTGGACCATCGCCCGCCGGTCACGGTGATCGAAGTGACCGAAGGTCTTGTCGAACTTCCCGACGGCCAAGGCGGCAAGGTCACGATCACGTGCGGGCAGACCGACCACAAACCGGTCGAACCGAGTATCGGATTCCGGTTCGATCTCCGCACGGATCAGGGGGTCGCGGCCGTCGTGGCTGCTGGTGACACGGTGCCGTGTGCAGGGCTTGACGCACTGTGCGAGGGAGCGAATGCACTGGTGCACACCGTGATCCGTAAGGACATCATCGCCAACATTCCGATGCAGCGGATGCAGGACACGCTCGATTACCACTCGTCGCCTGAACAGGCTGCGCAGACCGCTGCGAAAGCCAGCGTCGACACGTTGATCTACACCCACTATGTGCCGCCGATGCCGATGGGCGGTACCGCAGACGACTGGCGCGCACTCGGCGCCGCCCATTTCGACGGCACCATCGAAGTCGGCGACGACCTCCACACCGTCACCATCCACCCCACCTGACCGAGAAGACGACTTGGTGCGTGGCACCAAGTCGTCTTCCCTTTCGAAAGCAGCAGCTATGAAATCACTCCGCACGCCTGATGATCGATTCGTCGATCTGCCGGACTATCCGTTCGCGCCGAACTACGTCGACATCGACGATCTCGACGGCGGCACGCTTCGTGTTCACTACCTCGATGAGGGCCCGGCAGATGGGCCGGTCGTGTTGGCGATGCACGGCGAGCCGTCGTGGAGTTACCTGTACCGCAAGATCATCCCGCTGCTCACCGCCGCCGGGTTGCGTGTGATCGCGCCGGACCTCATCGGCTTCGGCAAGAGCGACAAGCCGAGCGAGAAGAGCGACTACACCTACGCCCGCCACGTTGCCTGGATGCAGGAGGCGATCATCGATCACCTCGACCTGCGAAACGCCACGTTCTTCGGTCAAGACTGGGGCGGCCTCGTTGGCCTCCGCCTCGTTGCCAACAACCCCGACCGGTTCGCACGCGTCGTGATCGGCAACACCGGTCTCCCAACTGGTGAAGGTGCGCCGAGCGACGCGTTCATGGCGTGGCAGAAGTTCAGCCAGGAGTCGCCGGTCTTCCCGATCGGCCAGATCCTGCAGGGTGCCACCGACACCGCGCTGACCGATGGCGAAGTCGCCGCCTACGACGCTCCGTTCCCGGACGAGACGTTCAAGGAAGGCGCTCGCATCTTCCCGTCGTTGGTGCCGACGTCGACCGATGACCCGGCAGCACCGGACAATCGTGACGCCTGGAAGGTCTTCATGCAGTGGGACAAGCCGTTCATCTGCTGCTTCAGCGACAACGACGCAGTCACTGCCGGTGGCGATGTGCCCTTCCTGAAACTGGTTCCCGGCGCGCAAGGTCAGCCGCACACCACGGTCACCAACGCGAACCACTTCTTCCAGGAAGATGGCGCCCCGCAGATCGCGCACATTCTCATCGACGCGATCGGTGCGGGCTGACGACATGGCCACGGTGGTGAAATCAACATCGGTTCCGGCGTCTCCCGACGAGGTCTGGGCTGTGCTGTCGGACTTTGCAGCGATCAGCGAATGGGCGTCGAATGTCGACCATTCGTGCCTGCTCTCTGATCAGACCGACGGTGTCGGCATGGTGCGCCGAATCCAGACCGGCCGCACGACCGTGGTCGAGACCGTGACGCGCTGGGAGCCGGGCGTGGCGTTGAGTTATGCCCTCACCGGGCTGCCTGCGGTGATTCGGTCGTTGACCAACACGTGGACGCTTGAGCCGCTCAGCGACACGACCAGTACGAGCACCACGGTCACGTTGACCACCGAAGTCGATGCCGGATCGCGACCTCCGCAAAAGGGCATCGCCAAGGTGGTTGGCCGCAAGCTCGGCCAAGCATCCGATGAGATGCTCGCCGGCATCGCCGAACAATTCACAGCACCACGCAACGCACAGGAGGCAGACGCATGACGCGCCCCGACGTAATCATCATCATGACCGACGAAGAGCGGGCCATCCCGCCCTACGAGTCGGACGACGTCCGCGCTTGGCGGAGCAAGGCGCTGAACGGCCAGACCTGGTTCGACGAACATGCGGTGAACTTCAATCGCCACTACACCGGGTCGCTCGCCTGCGTGCCAAGCCGCCCGACGATCTTCACCGGCCAGTATCCCGACGTGCACGGCGTCACCCAGACCGACGGGCTCGGCAAGATGGCCGACGACAGCCGGCTCCGTTGGTTGCGCGAGGGGGAGGTGCCGACGCTCGGCAACTGGTTCCGAGCCGCCGGATACGACACGCACTACGACGGCAAATGGCACATCAGCCACGCCGACTTGCACGACACAGAGGGCGCACGCGTCGACACGAACGACGACGACGGCAACATCGATGCCGCCGCGGTCGAGCAGTACGTGGCTGCCAACCCGCTCGCCCCCTTCGGCTTCGACGGCTGGGTCGGCCCAGAGCCACACGGCGGTCGACTGCGCGATAGTGGCGTGCGACGCGACCCACTGATTGCGGCCCGCGTCACGGCCTGGCTTGAAGATCGCTACGCCCGGCGCGCTGCCGGCGATACTGACGCAGAGCAGCCATTTCTTCTGGTTGCGAGTTTCGTCAACCCGCACGACATCGTGCTCTTCCCAGCATGGGCCCGGCGCGACAATCCACTCGAGGTCGGTCCGACCGATCCGCCCCACGTGCCTGAGGCGCCGACGGCGCACGAAGATCTCGCGAGCAAACCTGCTGCCCAGATCGCGTATCGCGAGACCTACCCGTCCGGGTATGGGCCGATCCCGGCGGTGGCCGGCACCTACCGGAAGAAAGCGCAGGAGTACCGCGACCTCTACTACCGGTTGCACGCTGAGGTCGACGGGCCGCTCGACCAGGTCCGCGCGGCGGTCACCAGCAGCGGCCACGACAGCGTGATCGTTCGCACCTCGGACCACGGCGACCTCCTCGGCGCACATGGCGGGCTCCACCAGAAATGGTTCACGCTCTATGACGAAGCGACACGCGTGCCGTTCTCGATCGCACGTGTTGGCGCCAATGCGACGACTGGCGCGGCGATTGACGGCGCGCCCACCTCGCACGTCGACATCGTGCCGACGCTGCTCGCTGCAGCGGGAATTGACGAGGCGATCGCCGGTGACGTGCTGCGAGCTGACTTCACCGAAGTCCATCCACTCCCCGGCCGCGACCTGATGCCGGTGGTCGACGCACCCGACACCGCGGACCAGAGTCGGCCGGTCTACTTGATGACGCGCGACAACATGCTGGAAGGCGACTCCGGCGCATCTGGCTTCGCGCGTCGGCTCGGTCGAACAGCAAAGCCACCGGCGCCGCTGCGGATCCAAGTGCCGGCGCATGTGGCATCGAATTTCGAAGGGCTGGTGCTGCGGGTTCCCGACGCTGTCGACGGCGTTGGCCACCTCTGGAAGCTCGTCCGAACCTTCGACGATCCGGACACGTGGACCGAACCCGGGATTCGTCATCTCGCGGCATCCGGCCCTGGCGGAGACGAGTACCGGACCGCCACGCTGCCGGATCAGTGGGAGCTGTACGACCTCGATGCCGACCCGATCGAGGCCATCAATCGCTGGAACGAGCCGGCGGTGTCGACCGTGTTCGACCATCTCCGAACTGAGCTCCAGGCCGAACGTGCCCGAGCCGTCCCCGGACGCAACAACCCGTGGCCCTATGCGTCACGCCAACCCACAGCAGGAGCACCGATGAAACAACCAACACCACCCGCACGCCTGCTACGCAAGGCACTGCAGCGGGCAGGAATGCACCCCGACGACCCGGACGCCACCACATTTGACCTCACCGGGAAACGGGCGCTCGTCGTCGCGACCAACGTTGGGGTGCTCGACATCGGCAAGCCGACCGGGGTGTTCGCCAGTGAGATGACCGTGGCGTACTACGCGTTCCTCGACGCCGGGATGGCCGTCGACGTGGCCAGCCCGCTCGGCGGGGTGATCCCGGTCGACCCGCAGTCGATCAAGTCCGTGATCCGGTGTGCCGACGATGATCGGTTCCTTGCCGATGACGAGCTCAAGGCCAAGGTCACCGACTCGCTCGCGATCGGCGACCTCGACATAAGTGACTACGACGTTGTATTCCTCGCCGGTGGTTGGGGCGCGGCGTTCGACTTCGGATTCTCCGAACCGCTCGCCGACAAGATGACTGATGCGAACGCGAAAGGCCTCGTGATCGGCGGCGTCTGTCACGGACCGCTCGGTCTTCTCAACGCGAAAGACGTGGATGGCAAGCCGCTTGTGGCCGGCCGCAAGATCTCGGCTGTCACCGACAAGCAGGTGAAGGAGCTCGGTATTCAGTCCACCCCGCACCACCCTGAGCGGGAACTCCGTGGGGTCGGGGCCGAGTTCGAAAGCGAAACCCGTCGACGCGATCCGCTCGCGAATCACTGGGTCGTTGACGGCAATTTGGTGACCGGCCAGAACCAGAATGCCGGGCCGATGGTGGCCCGCGAGATGATGCAACTCTTGGTTGCACAGTCTGAGAATGTGAGCACGTCATGAGCAACACGGTCCGCTACGGCACCCTGAACAGGGAATATGGGATGAAGATGGCAACCATGCCGCCGGAGGACGATGGTCCGGTGTGGATGGTCAACCTGATGAAGTATCGCGAGGTCGCCGACTATGCCGACGGTCGCGAATCCACGATCAGCGGACGCGACGCCGATGACGCGTATTCGCCCCTCGACTCACTCGCAGCAGTCGGAGCTCGACCGGTGTTTTTTGGCAACGTCGATCAGCAGTTGCTGGGTGACGAACCGAAATGGGATCGCATCGGCGTGGTGAAGTACCCAACGCGCAAATCGTTCATCGACATGCAGTCGCTGCCGTCGTTCCAGAAGTCGCACCACCACAAGGACGCTGGTATGGAGACCACGATTGTCATCGGAACCCAGCCGATGCCGGTGCCCGAGGCGCCGGAGGGGTTTGAGCTGATCGACTGGGCCGACGTGCCACACCCGCCGACCGCCGACGATGGCCCGGTCGTGGTGATGCACGTCATCCGCTTCAACGACGCGGCGGCGGCGCACACGACGCCCGACCACATGGAGCAGTACCAAACCGCGGCGGGCAAGGTGGCGCTTGGCCACGGCGTGCGCATCAGCGGCTGGTTTGCCGTGGAAGACACGATCATCGGCGACGGCCGGGCATGGCATCAGGTGCGGTTCAACGAGTTCCCGAGCAAAGCGGCCTTCATGGCCGTTGTGACCGATCCATCTCGTCTTGAAGCTCAGAAGGACCATCGCGAGGTCGCCATTGCTGATACCTATGCGCTGATCGTGCGTGCCGCGCTCAATGATCTCGAAGCGTCGATCGACTCGTGAGCCAACGGCACCCCTTGCTCCTCGGTGGCGGTTACGGGTCGCCGTATTCGATCAAGATGCGCGGGGTGCTGCGCTATCGGCAGATCCCGTTCCGCTGGATCCTGCGCGGGTCGAAGTGGGACAACCTGCCGGACGTTCCGGTGCAGATCATCCCGGTGATCGCCTTCCCGAACGATGATGGCGACTACACCGAAGCGATGGTCGACAGCAGCCCGCAGATCATGCGGCTCGAGACGATGTTCAACGAGCGCAGCCTCGTGCCGTCCGACCCCGTGGTGGCGTTCATCGACTACCTCATCGAGGACTACGGCGATGAGTGGTTGACCAAGCCGATGTACCACTACCGCTGGTATTACGACGCCGCGATCGACAAGGCGTCCAAGCTGCTTCCGCTCGATCGTGGTGGTCTCGATCTCCCCGACGATCAGTGGCAGCAGATGCATGCGTACATCTCCGAACGGCAGATCGGTCGGCGGGCCATGGTTGGGTCGACTCAAGAGAATCGGCCGATCATCGAGGACTCATACCAGCGTCTCCTCGCACTGCTGTCGGCGCACTTCGAGTCGCAGATGTTCCTGCTCGGTGACCGTCCTGGGCGCGGTGACTTTGGGTTGTTCGGGCAGCTGCATCAGTTGGTCAGCTGGGAGCCAGAGTCGGCACGCGAAGCAATCGACCGGGCGCCGCGCGTGCGCAACTGGGTCGACCGAATGGACGACCTGTCGTGGTGGGAGACCCCCGCCGGCGATGCGGGCTGGGTTGACCGCGATGCGATCAGCGACACCACCGTTGCGCTGCTGCACGAAGTCGGTCGCACGTACGCACCGTTTATGATCGCAAATGCAGCGGCACTTCAGGCGGGCGCTGATGAGATGTCCTGCACGATCGACGAGCAGACGTACGCCCAGGCGCCCTTCGGCTATCAGGGCAAGTGCTTGGTGTGGCTGCGCGAGCAGTACGCAGCGCTGTCAGATTCGGACCGGTCCGCGGTCGACGCGATTCTTGCCGGTACCGGGTGCGAAGTGCTGGTCGCCTGATGGTCAGGCTGGCGGATTTGCACGAGGCGGAGGCCGAACACCTCCAGGCGCGAGCCGACGCCATGTCGCGCATTGAGCCGGGAAGGTGGCTGACGCCAAAGCCGTTGGCCGAGTTGACTGTTGCGATCGTGTCGACCGCCGGCCTGCACCTCCGTACCGATGCACCATTTACCCTCGGTGCGCTCGACTATCGGGTATTGCCGAGTGATGCCGACTGGGGCGACGTCGTCCTGTCGCACGTCAGCACCAACTTCGATCGCAGCGCCTTCCAGCAGGATCCGAACATTTCGTTCCCGCTCGACCGACTCCACGAGATGGTCGCCTCAGGTGAGATTGGTGGCGTCAGCCCCCGGCACTACTCGTTCATGGGGGCGATGCCGAATCCGGCGTTGTTCGAAGACACCGGAAGTGAGGTCGGCCGAATGCTCGCCGCAGACGGCGTTGATGTTGCGCTCCTCGTTCCTGTTTGACCGCTGTGCACGGGCGCAGTTGGCGCCCTCACCAACTTCATCGAGCGGGCCGGTGTCGCCTGCACGTCGATCAGCCTGATACGTGAACAGAGCGAGGCCGTCGGCCCGACTCGGGCACTGTGGGTACCGTTCGCCTTGGGCCGACCGCTTGGTTCGGCCGAGGACCCTGAGTTCCAGAAGAACGTGATGCGCCAGGCATTCGGTCTGCTCGCGACTGCGACCGAGCCGACGATTGCCGACTATGCCGGTCCACTCCCGGAGGAGGCCGGCCCTGGACAGTGGGCCTGCCCGCTCAACCTCGGGCCGGTTGTCGACGACACCTTGACGGGGCGACTCCTCGCTGAGGTGGGGCGATTGAAGACCTGGTCGGCACAGACGCGGGCCGTTCGCGGGCGCACGCTGTTTGGCGTCAGCGGCGCGCAGCCCGACCAGGTCGACGACGTCGCTCGGGCACTGGCGTCGGTGGTCGAAGCTGACTCGATCACTGACGCGCCTGTGGGCGAGGTCGACTGGGCCTTCGACATGCCGCTGCTTGTTCGGCACCTTGCCGACGACCTGCGGACCTTCTACCACGAGGCCATCGCGGCGCAGCCTGGGAGTGTTGCACCGAACCACGACGCGCTCAACGATTGGATCTTCGGCGGCACCGCCCTTGGCGACACGCTGCTTGCCGTTGCCGACCGGCTCACTGCTGCCGACAACCCGATGGCGAACCTGGTGCGTGGCCTGCTGATCCCTGAGGGTCGGTATCGCGACGGCAGCGCCTTCTGACTGGGCAATCTGACTCAGCGTTCCACCCCGCCCATTTGGTGGCAGCCCTCAGAGGTGGCCCTGGCCGGATCAGTTCGCTGGTGACTGAGTAGCGTTCCGGCGATGGGAGTTCAACTTGCCAAGTCCGCGATCGATCTCGGAATTGTCGTCAGCGACGGTCCGCGAGCGTTGGCGTTCTACTGTGACCTGCTCGGCCTTGAACATGTCGCCGACATGCCGATGCCGATTGGTGGCGGAGGCACGATGCATCGCGTGCAGTGTGGCGATTCGCTCCTGAAGTTGGTCGCCTTCGATGAGACGCCGCCCGCCGCGTCCGGCGGAGGAATTCCTGGCGCCCTCGGTTTGCGCTATCTGACGCTGATCGTCTCGAATCTCGACGAGGTTCTGGCGTTGTGCGTCGGGGCGGATGTCACGGTCGTCGTACCGGCTACCGATCTTCGGCCCGGCATTCGTATCGGTATCGTCGAGGACCCGGACGGGAACTTGGTCGAGTTCGTCGAAACGTCCTGACCAGGCCGCCTCCTCAGGCGCCGGCCACCTCCGCCGCGGCGAGCTTTGCGGCGTAGGTGTCGTGGTAGTGGTGCAGCGCCGGCTCATTGCGGCCGAAGAGGCTCTCATCGAGCGCACCGGCGTTCGCGGCGGCCTGCTGTGATTCACCCATCACGTAATCCTCGTCGCGAATGATCTCGGCGAAGCCTTGCGCGATGTTGGTGATGAATTCGTTGATCTCGGCTGCTTCGGGCCCAGTCGCATCAGCCAGTTCTGACTTCATGTAGAAGTCGACGCGGCTGAGATGGCGGCCGGGATCCCCTGGAGTCGGGTAGGCGCGGACCAGGAACACACCGGCGCGGAACGGCATGAGGATCACGTTGGGGAAGATCCAGTACACGGGCAGACCGGCCACCGTGATGTCCCACTGATCCTCGGGGAGGTGGCGCATCTGGTCGATGTCACGACGACAGAGGATCATGCGGTGACTGTGGCCGCCAGCATCGGCGTCGTCGTCGTAACACTGCACGTTGCCGTGGAAGCTGTTGAACAGTGTGTCCTTGTGCAGCGAGGAGAAATGATAGGTCTCGCCGAAGGTGTCCATTGCCAGCTTCCAGTTGCAGGCGGTGTCGTACGCGTCACGATTGATTGGCACGAGTTTGTCGAAGCCCCAGGTGGAGAACTCGTCGTTGAACCAGGCCCCGAGCAGTTCGTCGAGGTTGAGGGTGGCGTCTGGGTCAGGGTGGACGAAAAGCAGCCCATGGCGTTCTTCAGCGGGCAGCGGCTTCAACCCGAGGCACTCGGTGTCGACCTCGCCGAAGTGGTCGGGTTTGGGAAGACCCACTAGTGCCCCGTCGGGGTCGTAGGTCCAGGCGTGAAAGGGGCACGTGAAGCGGCGCTTGGTTCCGCGTGCTTCGGTCTCGACGATGGCGCCCCGGTGGCGGCATGAGTTGATGAATGCCTGGAACTGACCGGTGGCGTTGCGTGTCGCCAGGATCGGCACGCCGACGTCGTTGCTCGTGATGAACGACCCCGGCTCGGGCAGGTCGCCTGATAGGCCGACACACTGCGCGGTGCCGCGAAAAAATAGTTGCCGCTCGCGTTCGGCTTGCGCTGGATCGGTGTACGTGGACGTGGACTGGGCCCGAATTTGCCCGGCGTCGACGTTGGTGCCGGCATCCAGTCGCTCGATCAGCTGTTTCATGAGTGCGACTTGGACATCGTGGCGCATGTGGACAGCTTTCCGAAGGGGATGATGCGTGAGCGAGTCAGAGCGTCGCTGGTGAGCGAGAAGTCGTTGTGGTGTCAGGTCACACGTTCGAGGGTGGCGGTGAAACCGATGTAGTCCCAGATCAGATGCTCGCCCTCGATCCGTCGGCGTACCTCAATCGGCATGCCGACCGGACGAAGTACGTGGACACCTTCCTCGAAGGTGGCGACGACGACGATCCGCGTCTGCTTGTCGAACTCAGCGACATCGTTGACGCCATGTTCCTCGGTGCCGTCGCAGCGCATGTCGTGGACAACCCCGCCCGCCGTGATCGTGACCCGGTCATCGGCTTGCTCGATGCGTTGCACGCCGCCGAGCATTTGATGATCGGCCTGGACCTCTCCATCAACAGTCACCCTGACAACGCGCCACAGGCCGCGCATGTCGACGGCGCCGTCGGCAAGCGGTGTGTCACATCCGGCGAGTACGGGAGGTGGCATGTCGCCCGTCCAACCGCCTGACGGCGTGAATGCGACTGGGACCTCGTCGACGTTCATCCCTTCAGCGTTGCAGGCGGCGTCGGTCGCATTCGACCCCGGAGGCCGCAAAGTGCAACGATCGCCACCATGACCGATAACTCCAACGGCACGTTCAACGCCCTCGTCGTCCGCGAAGCCGAAGAAGGCAACCCGAAGACAGCGTCGGCATCGATCGAACAGCTCACCGACGCCGACCTGCCCGACTACGACGCTGACGATGTCGTCGTGCAGATCGATTACTCGTCGCTCAACTACAAGGACGGCATGGCCCTCACTGGAAAGGGTCGGATCATCCGCTCCTACCCGATGGTGCCCGGCATCGATTTCTCGGGCACGGTCATCTCATCGGAGTCACCGAAGTTCGCCTCGGGCGACGAAGTGATCCTCACCGGCTGGTCCGTTGGCGAGCGTTACTGGGGCGGATACTCCCAGCGTCAGAAAGTCAAGGCGATGTGGCTCAACCGCCGTCCGATCGGCATGAGCGCCGTGCAGGCCATGGGTATCGGTACTGCGGGGCTCACCGCGATGATGTGCGTGCTCGCCCTTGAAGAGGGTGGGGTCAAGCCGACCGACGGACCCATCGTGGTCACCGGAGCCGCTGGCGGCGTCGGCAGCGTCGCAGTCGCGATTCTCTCCAACCTTGGCTACGACGTCACTGCTGTGACCGGTCGGCCCGAACAGCATGAGTACCTGCGGGCCCTCGGAGCGTCGGCCTTCCTGTCTCGCGCCGAGATGTCTGAGGCCCCGAAGCCGCTCGAAGGTGAAACGTGGGGCGGCGCGGTCGACACTGTCGGCTCGACGATGCTGGCCAAGGTCCTCGCGCAAACCAAGTATCAGGGTGTCGTCACGGCGTGCGGCCTCGCCGGTGGCGTCGATCTGCCGAGCACCGTCATGCCGTTCATCTTGCGTGGTGTTCGACTGCAGGGAATCGACTCGGTGCTGGCTCCGATTG
The DNA here is from genome assembly GCF_963980585.1 of uncultured Ilumatobacter sp. Lineage (NCBI taxonomy): Bacteria > Bacillati > Actinomycetota > Acidimicrobiia > Acidimicrobiales > Ilumatobacteraceae > Ilumatobacter > uncultured Ilumatobacter sp. Next base: position 58,172 of record NZ_CAXCAM010000009.1, on the reverse strand, counting down.
AGGCTCGTGACGCGGCGTGGGCGCGGCTCCTCACCGACCTGCCATCGGATCTACTCGACGCGATGACCGAGGTCGTCCCGATGAGTGCACTGCCCGACCAGGGCGAGGCGATCATGGCCGGTCAGGTGCGTGGCCGCATCGTCGTGGACCCCAACGCCTAAGTCAGCGGCGCGGTCGGTTCAACGCAGGGTTGCGTTGAACAGCGCGAGCGTTTTGTCCCAGCAGCCTTGGGCAGCGGCTTCGTTGTATGTCGGGTGGTCGGGCCAGGTGAAGCCGTGGTCGGCGCCGTCGAAGATCTCGACTTCGACGTTGGCGAGCGGCTCGACCACATCGAAGAATCGTTGATGCATCGCAATCGACTGCACCTGGTCGGCTGTACCGATGCCGATGTACAGCGGCTGGGCCAGGTTGGCCGCGGTTTGGTGCGGCGAGTCGGGCTCGCCGTCGACGAGGAATGACGGATGCCAGGTGGCACCCGCGACGATGCGATCGGGCATTCGCATCATCGACCGAAACACCGCACGGGCACCCAGACAGAACCCGAGCACTGCGATGCGGTCGGCTTTGTCGGCACCGGTGGCGCTCAACGCACAGTCGAAGTCGTGCTGGATGCCGTCGTCGTGCAGCGACATCAGCCACGTCCGCATCTTCTCGCCGAGCGATGGATCAGCCGCTCGGTCCTCAGGATTGATGCCCAACAGGCGGCCCTGGCGGTGGTACAGATCAGGACAGATCACGCGGAATCCCTCGTCGGCGAGCTTGGCCATGAAGGTGTGCGTGGCGTTGCGAATGCCGGGGCCGTCGTGGAAGATCACCACGGTCGGCCACGCACCGCCACCGACGGGGCGAACCGCGGGCTGCTTGACGAGGATGGCCATCTCGCCATCGTTCGTCGTTGTCTCGATGATCTCTTCAAGCAACTCCATGTTGGGAAGGTAGTCCCCGTCGTGCAGCCGACTCACGCTGTAGCGCTGGTCAGGCGGCGTGCGTTGCTCGAGCAGATCGACTCAAGGGTCGCTTCCGATGCACCGGTGGATCGCAGCAGATCGAGCAGGTGGCTGGCCGGATGGCCGGTGTTTGGCGCATCGGAGCCGAACAGAATGCGATCCGCGTACCGGTTCGCGATGTCGGCAGTAATTGGGACGGGGCTGAACGTCACCGGCGTCAGGTCAGCGACGAGGTTGGGGTGTTCGCCAAGCAGCTCGACCGCGTCCTCGAAAGCGTGGTGTCCGAAGTGCGCCAGGATGATCGCCGTTCCGCGATGCTGCGCCGCAGCCCGCCCGATCGGGGCGAGCTCGTCGGCAGCGGTGAAACCATCGACACCGTGCCCGGCATGGATCACGACCGGGACACCGCGATCGCCAGCGGCTTCCAGCACATCGCTCAATCGCGGGTCGTCAGCCTCATATGCACCGACCGAACAATGCAGCTTCAGCACCCGTGCTCCCGCTTCGACAGCATCGTTGAAGTCCGCGAGGGGATCGCTGTCGTCGGGATGCACGGTGCAGCCCGGCACGACATCGACCGGGTGATCAGCAAGCGATGCGCTGACCTCGATCATCGATGCATTCAACGATCGAGCCATCTCGGCCTTGTGGGCGTACGGCAGATTCCACACGGTGTCGATGCCGTCCGCGTGGTGGCGGTCGAGCACCTCGCGATGATCGAGTGAGTAGTGGAATTCGGCGAGACCATGGTCGCGGAAGAACCGGCGGACCGCCGAGGCGAGTCGGTCGGGTAGCAGATGGGTGTGGCAGTCGACGATCACGTTGTGCAGTTCAGCAGACTGTTGGGACCTGGCCCTGATCCGAGTCGAGAGGTCATCGAGTGGCCGCGAAGAAATCGCGGAGCTGCCCTTGGAAGTCATGGTTGAACTCGTCGTAGGCCGATCGGAGCGCGGTTGCGGTCCAGGTCGGAGGAGCGAGCGCCGACGGGAGCTGTGGTTCGATGCGCAGGAAGCGGACCGCGGCTGCTGCGACCATAAAGGACTGCGGCATCAGTTCGATTTCGCCGTGGTCGAGCGCTGAACGTTGCCGAGTGAGTGCGTCGTGCAGCCGTTGTGCCGCCGCTTCGAGTTCGGTGAGTGGCCAGAGCCGGGCCACGAGGTCGTCGACATCGTCGCAGGCGAGCGGCCCTGACGTGATCAGAACGTCGGCCGGGCGTGGCGGTCCGGCGGTATTGGCAGGTCGCATCCAGATGTCGGGTCGCAGCTCGGCGAGCCGCGAGCCAACCATCGATTCGCGGAACGCTCGTCGCTCCGCCATTGATCGGCGATCGCTTGCAGCAACGGCAACGATCCAGTCGCCGTTCCATTCGACAGTGGGTGCAGTCTGTCCGCCGTCCTGCTCACGCTGTCGTTCGAGGAGGCGACCAGCCAATGAGTAGTGACCGTCGTTGGTGATCAGTTCGCCGTTGGTCACCATTCGGGACAGGGAGGTGCGCGCGGTGCCGGGTCGAATACCGAACAACTCGGCGAGCGCCACCAGTGATCTCCCGGGCAGGGTCGGGGGGTGTGTGCCCAGCAGCGCTGAGAGGACGACCGACCGAGCACTGAGTGGTTCGATTCCCAACGCGGCCACGTCGTCGGGTCGCATCGGTGCGGTCGTCATGCGTCGTTGCACGCCGTACCGAATTCGTCGGACCCGGATGCGAAGCGCCAACCCACCCCCACCCGATTGTTACGAATCTTGTTCATCACGACCGCAGAGTGTATCATCACGCCATGGCTGCGCTCCCCGACCTCGACGCGTCGGTGCCCACGATGGTGCCTTCGGCAGATCTGCTTCCCGATGTTCTGCCGACCGATCGGCTCAATGCTCGCGGCATGGCCCAGCGTGAGCTGCGCGATGAACTCCGCCACATCAACAACGTGGGCAATGTCGGCACCGTGCTGCACGCCCTCGCGCTGTCGTTCGGCGTTGTCGCTCTGGCCGGGTACCTCAACACCTGGTGGGCGTACGTCCTGGCATTCATCATGCTCGGCGGCGGCCACGCCCGCCTGAACATCCTCGGCCACGAGTCCGCGCATCGGCTCTTGTTCTCGAATCGCACGGCGAACGATCTCGTCGGTCGGATGCTCGCCTATCCCTCATTTCAGGCGGTGATGGCATATCGCCGATCGCATTTCGCCCATCACCGCGACGAGATGGGTCCCGAAGAGCCCGACCTCTCGTTGTACTCGGGCTACCCGATCCCACCCGACTCGGCACGTCGCAAGCTCCAGCGTGACGCGTTGGGACTGAGCGCCTACAAGAACTTCCGCGGTCTCTTTAGCGCCGTTCGCAATGGTGCGCGCGAAGCGCAGTACATCTTGGCAGTGCAGGTCGTCATGCTTGGCGTGTCGATCGCAGTGATGCGGCCGCTGATGTATGTGGTGTGGGTGCTGTCGTGGTCGACGCTGTGGCGCGTGTCGAACCGCGTCCGCTCGATTGCTGAACACGGCGGCATGGTCCGTTCAAGCGATCGTCGCCTCACCACGCACGTCATCCGGCAGTCCCTCATTGCTCGCATGTGGATGGTGCCGTACAACACCGGGTGGCATTTGGCCCACCATGTCGACATGGGCGTGCCGTGGCGCAACCTGCCGAAGTTGCACGCCGAGCTGGTTGAGTCGGGCTGGGTTGTCGAAGGAATTGAGTACCCGAGCTACCGCGCCTTTTGGAAGGTCGCAGTCTCAGGCACCGTCAAACAGCCAGACGTTGCGGGTGCTGGAAGCGGTCAATCAAGCATGCTCAGTTTTTAAGACTGGCCCCTCGCTCCTCGCCCCTCCCTCTGAACTCTCAACCAGACACCCGGTGCTGAGCCCGCATTTTTCGGATCTAGGGCTCGACGATCGCGAAGCCTGTCTCGAATGTGTCGAGGTTGCCGAAGATCGTGATCAGCGCGCTGGGATCACCGTCGAGCGCGACCAGGCCATCACCAACGGCATCGATGAACGAGACACCGCCGCCGCTGATGTCGACCAGCAAGTCCTTTGTCAGCGTGACGGTCACTGCGGCGTCAGGATCGTGTCGGCCGCAGACGTGGTGAATTGCTTGATTTTCGAGCGCCAGTACCCATGACGCTTCGGACTCGTCGAGATCGGTGAACTGCCAATTGGTGATGACGTGTTCGCCCACAACGTCTTCGGACTTGAGACGGATCGCCATGGCATCGAACACCATGTCGATCGTGAGCGCCACAGCGAAGCCACGTCGCGCGGGGGCCGGGCGCGCCGGTGGTGGGCCGTGCCGCAGCTCTTGTGCGCCGGTCAGGTACGCGTTGCGCCACGTCGCCGATTCGGCCTGGTAACCGAGTTGCTCCAGCGCGTCGGCCTGGAGTCCACGCGCTGCCTGATTCGCCGGGTCGGCGAACACGAGATGGTTGACCACTTCGGCGACCCACCGGTAATCACCGGTGTCGTACGCCGCCTGCGCATGAGCGAGCAGGGCCTCGGCGCCGCCCGCCAGCTCGACATACCGTGTGCCGGCATCAACCGGGGTGCGCATCCAGAGGTGGGCGGGGTTGCCGTCGTACCAGCCGAGGTAGCGCTGGTAGACGGCCTTGGCGTTGTGGACGAGTGCGCCGTAGTAGCCGCGCGTGTGGATCTGATCGGTGAACGCCTGGGGCAGTTCGAGCTCTTCGGCGATCTCGGTCGGCACGAGACCCTTGTTCGCGAGCCGCATGGTCTGATCGTGCATCCAGCGGTAGAGGTCGCGCTGGTGTCGGAGGAACTGCGCCACATCGTCGGTGCCCCAACGAGGCCAATGGTGACTGGCAAACATCAGTGCACTATCGGCCCCGAACAGTTCCAGCGCCTCGTTGATGTACTTCGACCAGCCGAGCGAGTCGCGGGCCTGGGCACCACGCAGTGGCAGCAGGTTGTGCATGTTGTGCGAGCAGTTCTCCGCCATGCACAACCAACCCTTGCGTGACCCGTCGGCTTGCTCGGGACCGCGCTCGGGGAAGAAGAAGTTCATCTCGGCTGGGGCCTCGGCCTCGGGCGTGAGCTGGAAGATGATCCGGATGCCGTCGACCGTCTTCTCCTGTCCGGTCTCGGTGATGTACTCAGTCGGCGGAATCAGGCCGATCTGACCCATCGGTGTGGCCTTGCCGAGGCCGCTGTCGACGTGCTGGCGAGGTCCGGCAGGCAGGGTCATGCCGAACTGGTAGTTGGCGCGGCGGCCCATCGCCGGCCCTGCGATGACGTTCTCGAAGACGGCTTCGTGCAGGAAGTGCTCGGGGGCGATGATCCGGACCTGGCCTGATTCGACCTGTTCGTCGGTGACGACGCCGCGGACTCCGCCGAAGTGATCGATGTGGCTGTGGGTGTAGATGATCCCGACGACGGGTCGTTCGCCAAGTTCAGCATTGGCCAGATCGAGGCAGGCCTTTGCACATGCCTCGCTCGTGAGTGGGTCGATGATGAGCCAGCCGGTGTCGCCAGCGATGAACGTGATGTTCGAGATGTCGTACCCGCGTGCCTGCCACAAGCCGGGTGCGACTTCGAACAGGCCGTGGACGGCGTTCAACCGCGCTTGATTCCAGAGGCTGGCGTTGACCGAGTCAGGTGCGACTTCGGAATCGCGCACGAAGTCGTGGCGGCCGATATCCCACACCGTGCGCCCGTTCTCTTCGATCACTCCGGTGGGGTGTGTCGCAACCAGGCCGCGAGTGACCCGATCCATGTCCGCGGTGTCCGGGACAAAAGCACCCGACGCAGCGGCGAGCAGTTCGAGCGTCTGCTCGGTGGGTGGCTTGGGCATGCGGTCATCGCTCATCGCTCAAGTGTTGCAGTTCTGACAGAATCGACAGCAGCGTCGTCCGTTCCGCCTGCGGTTGGAAATATATTCCGGGCATGAATCGTCGTCGCCTCGTGATCATTGCCTTGTTGTCCCTCGTTGCCGCCAGTTGCGCGTCGAGTGACGGTGACGATGCAGCAACCCCCGTGGCCGAGAAGAACGCGCCGGTTCAGACCGATGTGCCGGTTGAGACTGATGTGCCGGTTGAGACCGAGGCGCCAGCTGAGACCGAGGCGCCAGCTGAGACTGATGCGCCGGTTGAGACTGATGTGCCGGTAGAAACCGATGGGCCTGCCGAGGAGGGAGGGTACGACTTTGGTGCGATCGGTCCGATTGTTGGCGACTTCGTTGAGACGAACGACCTCGACGGTGCCGGCCTCGTCATCGTTGATGCCGACGACGGCGTGGTGCACGAGGACTACTGGGGAGAGTTTTCGGCCGAACGCATCTCGCTCATTGCGTCGTCGAGCAAGATGATCGCCGCCGGGGTGCTTCTTGCACTCCAGGATGACGGTCTCATCGATATCGATGCGCCTGTGGCTGACGTGACCGGATGGGATGGCAACCCTGAGATCACCACGGCGCAATTGATATCGAACAGTTCGGGGCTTGTTGGGCTGGGTCCGAATCCTGCGTACCCCCCGTACCTGTGCCAGTTTTTCACCGACTCAGAACTCGAAGAGTGCGGGGCGGCGATCTTCCAGACGCCCGACGATGATGGAGACATCGTTCCGCCCGACACCGAGTTCCGCTATGGCGGCGCCCAGTGGCAGGTCGCAGGAGCCGTCGCCGAGACCGTGTCGGGTCAGACCTGGGCGAAGCTCATCGATGAGATCTACGTCGAGCCGTGTGGCCTCGAAACTCTCGGGTTCAACAACCACTGGGCGCAGGCCGGTGGATTCGGCTACCCCGCCGAGTTCATCGCTGACGGGCCGTCGATGCTCACCGACACGGAGAACCCGCAGATCGAAGGCGGTGCCTATGCGACCACGGGCGACTATGCCAAGTTGCTCTTGATGCATTTGCGCGGCGGAATGTGCGGCGAGAATCAGGTGCTGTCACAAGCTGCGCTCGACACGATGCACGCCGATCGGATTGCAGCGGCGTACGAGGGCAGCGCTGGTGAATCAACCGGTTATGGGATGGGCTGGTGGGTCGATCGTGAGACTGGCCGGATCAGCGATGGCGGTGCGTATGGCTCGGTTCCCTGGCTCGACCTGGAAGACGGCTACGGCGCCTACCTCGTCATCGAAGCTGACTCGGGCACGGGTGGCGAACTTGCCAGCCTTCTCGAGAACGTCGTCGACGACGCGATGAACGCTGGGAGCTGAGATCACAGGTGGATCCTCGTCAGGGACGACGTGAGTCGACCGTGCGCTGCGCGTCAACGCAATCGCTCCGACGATGATCGCGGCCGAGGCGAGGTGTCCGAGCGTGATGGCTTCGCTGAAGAACACCGAGCCGATGAGGAAGACGGTCGGCAATTCACATGCTCCGGACGCAGCGGTGCGGGCCGTGCCGATGACGGGTGCGGCGGCGGCGTAGATCGTCATCGGGATCAGCGCCGAGAAGGCCCCGATCGCGACCACCCAACCGAACGATTCGAACGACGTCGGGAACGCCTCGCTGGGTGAAAGGCTCAGCAGGAGTGGGCTCATCGCGAGCGATGCCCCGACGGCAACCGCGGCCAGGCGTTCGAATGGGTCGAGCGGGCTGAGGCGCTCGGTCAAGATCGCGACACTGAAGCCGAACGTTGCGGGGGCGATGAAGAGCAACGGTGAGAGTCCTGCACCGGAGCTGGTACCGAGACCGACGATGGCCGCAACGACGACGAGCCCGGCTGAGGCGATGGATCGCGGGGTTGGGCCGACGTTGAAGAGCAACCAACCGATGATGAGGGCGAAGAGCGGATAGGTCATCTGCACCACGCCGGCGACGGCGACGTCGGCCGTGTCGATGGTGCGTACGTAGACGATCCAGCCGCCGCCCATCACGACGCCGCTGAGCAGGCCCCACGAAGTTGCCGTCCGTTTCCCGTGACCGAAGTTGACGAAGCGCACCAACACGAGCGCAGTCAGCGCGAAGCGGAAGAAGGCGACCGCCACGACCGACATGCCGGTGTCGGTCAACTGCCGAACGAAGATCGTGGTGCTTGCGTACGCGAACGAGGTTCCGACGATGGCCAGCGTCGCGATGCGTGGTGTCGGTTGCCAAGCACGGATGTGGTCCAGCGTTCCTTCGGGTGATGTTCGAGCGGTCGGGCTGATGAGCACAAGTACATGATCGACCGCATTCACTGATGCGTCTAGCGAGTTGTATGATCCTTATTCATGCAACCTGTGCATGAATCATTGGAACGTCAGCACGTCGACCTCTTGGTTGCCTTGCGGCACAGCGGCAAGCTCGCGACAGCTGCCGAACTCGTCCACATCAGCTCGTCGGCAGCAAGCCACCGGCTGAAAGAAGCCGAGCGTCGTCTTGGCGTTGCCCTCACCACAACCGAAGGTCGCTCGATCCGCTTGACCGCCGCCGGCCTGCACCTCGCCGAGGTCGGCGAAATTGCCCAGCGCAACCTGCGATCAGCAGAGGAGACGGCGCGCTGGATGAACTCCGCTGACCGGCCTGCCGTCCGCATCGCTCTCGACTTCTACGACACCGCACCGTGGTTTGAGCAACTCATTGGACTGCACGACCTTCCGACCGATGTCGACTTTCTCCGCGTCGGCCACGAGCAGACGGTCGAGTCCGTCGAGCGACGCGTCACCGACCTCGGCATCGTCGTGCTCGCGGCGAGGATCCCCGAGGGCAACGTGCTGTCGGCCGACCACCTTGTGGGGGTGGTGCGCGACGATCATCCGGCAGCCCATCGCGGCGAACTGCAACCGGGGGACATCGTTGACGCCACTTACCTGACCGTCGGTGACCGACCGACGCACGGCTTTGAGCATCACGAGTTCTTCGAACCGGCTGGCGTCCGGCCTCATCGTCTGCGCAAGGTCGAGTCGCTGGCCATGGCGTTGCGACTGATCCGGTCCTTCGGGGGTATCACGGTGCAACCGGCGTTGGCGCTGCGCACCCCTCCGCTCGATGGCCTGGTGGTCGTGCCGCTGGCCGGCGCACCGATTCCGGTTCGCTGGGAGATCGTCTTGCGGAAAGACCCTGCTGACGACGAGGTCGCCATGGCCGATGCAATCCGCCGCTTGGTGGAGGCGAACAGATCTTCCGCAAGCGTTTCACACGGGGCCTGACCGCACTGGTGACTCTGTGAGATGGCGGTTGAGGATGTTGCGGGTGACCTGGGCGACTGCAGGGTCATCGGCGAGACCAAACACCCAGTCGGTGGTTCCCACGACCATCACTTCGCCGTCCTGCCGGTTGACGCGGTCGGCGTACGGCCGGGTTACCAGCATCACCGAGTTGCCGTACCGGCAGCGGGCCAGGCTGTCTGCGTCGACGCGACCGTAGAAGCGCGACGCGGTGAACTCGATGTCACCCTGATCGCTGAGCGCAGAGATTGAGGCCGGGTACTCGCCAACACCGATGTTGCTCGACGGAGTGAGCGCCACAATTTCGGTTCGTTCAATCTGCGGTGCGCCGGGCACGGCTCGCGCTATTGGCAACTGGAACTCGTCGAGATCGATGGGGCAGCCGACGGTTTCGTACCCAACGACGCCGTGCTTGGCGCCGAGTAGATCGCCGTATCGCAAGCCGGTGTTCGCCAGCATCCAGTGGTCGTCGCGGTACACGGTGTACGCCCCGGACCCGCGCGGTGTTGCCTGGCCGAACCTGTTGTACAGCCCCCAACGGGAGCCCGCACCGAGCAAGCTCCACTCGGGCTCGTTGACGATCGGGTCCGCCCACATCCCACTCATGCGAGCGGGGTCGACGTCGAGCATCGGATCACTGATGTGCGCTGCGTACTTGTGGCACACCATCACGTCACCGTCGTGTTCGATGCGGACCTGCCAGAACATCGTGTTGCCGGACAGGCTGGCCAAGTGACCGCCGAGCTGCACATGGGACTCCACGACCCGGCGCGCACCGCAGGACCAGTACTCGTCATGACCGACGTCGATGAGCAAGTCGTAGCCATCGGCAATCGTGGGGTCGTCGTCAAGGTCGGTCGAGATGCACGAGTCGAACTCGTAGCCCTCGGACTCGGCCCACTCGACAAAACGACGCTCGTGGGTGAACCATCCGCTGGATCCGATTGATGCCGGGTAGCCGTGGGTGAAGCGGTACTCCTGAAAGTGGTCACCGTTGACATCGGGTTCCTCACCCCACCGCGCCGGACGTGCCTTGCGGTCATCGCGATCAACTTCAGGACGGCACAGCATGCCGCGTCCAAACGGGCGCCTAAAGCTGACTTGCGTTCCACCGGTGTAGAGGCTGGCGCCGCCCCAGGTGTTGTAGGCGTTCCAGGTATTGGTGCCCAGCACGAACAGGGCCCGACAGGATCGCGTGGTCGGCGTCGAGGGTGCGGTGACCACGAAGCAGGCGTGGGCGACATCCCGGCCGGCCGCAGCGCCGTGCGCCGTCAGCGTCACCAGATGGAATCCCGATCGCCAGTCGTCGCCGATGGGGATGTCCACCGACGCAGGCCACGCACAGCCCACACTGTCCGCGTCAGCTGGCGCTGGTACGGACACGCCGTCGATGCCTGTGGCTTCCCAGAGCACCTCTCGTCTGGCGCCCCATCGCTCGACGACGACGTCGTATCGATGCGGCGTCGACACATGCACGGTCGCGGTCGCCCCTGCCCGATAGCTCAGCCGTCCGCAGTAGCCCTCGATCTCGTCGTAAAAGGTGATGTCATCGCTCACGCTGCCACTCTTGCAGCAGTCTGCGCACCCGAGCGACGCAGCGCACTGACTCGCGCCTGCCTGCCGGTCGGCCATTGCTGTGGTTGTAACTTCGAAGAGATGTCGGCCATCACATCATCAACAGGTCGCTGGGGACTGCGCGCCGCTCGACTGTTCGACGGCTTCGACTTCGTCGAGCGGCCCGAAGTGCTCGTTGACGTCGGCAAGGTGGTGGCCGTCGGCGAAGCGCTGCCGGACTCACTCGAGGTGCGCGATCTGGGCGATGTCACCCTGCTGCCCGGCTTGGTCGACTGCCACCAGCACCTCGTCTTCAACGGACGCGGCACACTCGAGCAACAGGTCAGCGATGTCGATGATGCGACGCTCACTGACCGGGCTCGGGCCAACGCTCGGCTTGCCCTCGAAGGCGGTGTCACCACGGTCCGCGACCTCGGTGACCGCGGCTTCGTGACCCTTGGTCTGCGCGCTGATCCGGATCTCGCAACGATCGCCGCTGCGGGCCCACCGATCACACCGCCCGGTGGCCACTGCTGGTACCTCGGAGGCGAGTGTGAAGGCTCCGACAACCTCGCCGCTGCAGTAGCTGACCGCGTGGAGCGTGGCTGTGACGTCGTGAAGATCATGGTCACAGGCGGAGCGATGACACCGTCGTTCCCGCTCTGGATGTCGCAGTTCTCCGAGGCTGACGTGCGGTTAGTCGTCGATGCTGCGCACGCTGCGGGCCTGCCGGTCGCGGCTCACTGCCACGGTGTCGATGGCATTGCGATGGCGGTCGACGTCGGGGTCGACTCGATCGAGCACTGCACGTTCTTCACCGAGAGCAACGAGAGCATTCCGCCGCCCGAATTACTCGATCGGCTCGCGGCGTCCGGTGTTGCCTTGTCGGCAACATGGGGCGTCACTGAGACGCCACTGACCCCGGCCAACTGGCAGCGGGCGCGGCCGGTGATCGAAGACGCGCTTGGGCGCGTGCACGCCGGTGGCGGGGTCGTCGTGGTGGGGACCGATGCAGGCATCTACCGGCAGAAGCCGCACGACGTGCTACCGCACGCACTCCCGACGCTGCTGAGCGCAGGAATGACCACCGTCGAGGCGTTGCGTGCCATCACCAGTTCGGCGGCCGATGTGTGTCGTCGGCCTGAACGAGGGCGGCTGCAGGCCGGCCTGCCCGCCGACATCGTTGCCGTCGCAGGCGACCCCGCCGCTGATCCGGCAGCACTCACCCGCATCGCTGCGGTGTGGCGCGATGGGCGCAGCATCGTCGGCTCGGTCAGCGACACTGAATGAACAGCAGCTCACTCGTCGACGTGACGCGTCGCGCCGGTCTGCTGGATCCGCGCCGACTTCCTGCGTTGACCGCAGCGATTGGTCGGTGGGGACCCACGCTCGCCGCGCCGTACACCGCGTCCGCACTGGCCACGCCGAACCGAACAGCAGTCGTCGACGATCGCGGCTCGATCAGCTGCGGCGAGCTCGATCGAAACTCGACACAACTTGCCAACGGGCTCCGCCAACTTGGACTCGACCGCGGTGAGCGACTTGGTATCGCCTGCCGAAATCATCGTGAGTTCGTCGAGGCGACCATTGCCGCCGCCAAGCTCGGCGTCTCTGTCGTCTACTTGAACACCGGATTCGCGGCGCCGCAGCTACGCGATGTGCTCGCCCGCGAGCAGGTTGATGTCTTGGTGGTCGATGCCGAACTCGTCGAACTGGTCGATCGGGAATCGTTTCGCGCGCCGGTCGTCGTGGTCGGCTCGTCCGCCGCGTGCGAAGTGCACGCAGGAACAACGTCGCTGCGAGCGGTTCGAAGTTCCGGAGCCCGGCGCCTGCCGCTTCGACCGTCGAAGCCGCTGGCGCCAGTGCTGCTGACATCGGGAACCACAGGGACGCCGAAGGGCGCGCAGCGCAGTGTCCGTGCTGACCCAGCGGCGGCGGCGATTGTCGAGAGCATCCCCTACCGGTTCGACGACATCGTTGCGATCACCTCGCCGCTGTTCCATGCCTGGGGTCTTGCCCAGATGGGTCTCGCAGCGTTGCTGGGAGCAACGATCACGGTCAGCGCTTCCTTCGATGCCGATCGAACGCTTGCCCGGCTTGAACACGATGCCGTGACGGTGCTCGCCGTGGTCCCTGTCATCTTGCAGCGACTCCTCGACGCCGAAGGTCTCGACACGACTGACCTGACCGCGCTGCGCATTGTCGCCTCGAGTGGTTCGGCTTTGCCGATTCCAGTGGTCGAGAATTGGCTCAGACGCGTCGGCCCAAACCTGTACAACCTGTACGGATCCACCGAGGTCGGCCAGGCCACACTCGCCACACCTGCAGACCTGACGGCGTCACCGTCGACGGCTGGCCGAGCGCTTGCTGGGTCGACCGTTGTCATCCTCGACGACGCTGGTCGTCCACTTCCTCCGGGATCTGCCGGCCGGATCTTCGTCGGCAACGGCTCGCAATTCGACGGCTATACGGGCGGCGGTGGCAAGGAGATCATCGATGGTCTGATGTCAACCGGCGATGTGGGCCACCTCGACGAGAGCGGATTGCTGTTTGTGACCGGCCGTGCGGACGACATGATCGTGAGCGGTGGCGAGAACGTGTTCCCGGGCGAGGTTGAAGACCTGTTGTTGGCCGTCGAGGGGATCTCTGATGTCGCTGTGGTCGGCGTCGACGATGATGTCTTCGGGCAAGGGCTGGTCGCGCATGTCGTCACGGCGCCAGGGGTGCGGCTGACGTCCAAGCAGGTCCGCGCGGCTGTTGCCGACAACCTCGCTCGCCACAAGGTGCCGCGACGTGTGGTGTTCTGCGATGAGCTGCCGCGCACCGCAACGGGCAAGATCCGCCGCAACCAGCTCTGAAGTCGATGCCGTCTGCGCGGCGCCGCTACGTTCCTCAGGCATGGCCCTCCCGATCTCTCGTTTCCCGGTTCCCGAGCTTGCTGAGCTTCCCGACGACATCCGGGCGTTGATCGAAACGATCCAGGAGAAGTCGGGATTCATCCCCAACGTGTTTCTGGCGCTCGCGCATCGGCCGGCTGAGTTCCGTGCCTTCTTTGCCGCGCACGACGCCTTGATGGACAAGTCCGACGGACTTTCGAAAGCGGAACGCGAGATGATCGTCGTGGCGACAAGTGCAACCAACGGCTGCCTGTACTGCGTGGTGGCGCACGGTGCCATCCTCCGGATTCGGGCGAAGAACCCGTTGATCGCAGATCAACTTGCGATCAATCCGTGGAAGGCCGACCTTTCGTCGCGCGAACGGCACATGATCGACTTCGGCCTCAAGGTCGCAGGCGATTCGGCGCAGATCGTCGATGCCGATCTCGACGCGATGCGTGCGGCTGGCTTCACCGACGACGAGATCTGGGACATCGGTGCGATCGCGGCGTTCTTTGCCATGTCGAATCGGCTGGCGAACCTCACCTCGATGCGTCCGAACGACGAGTTCTACGCGATGGCTCGGTAACCAATCGTCGTGCGGTGCAACAGCCGGTCGTAACCGTCGTAGCCGCTGGTTGCGCGGTGCAGAACGCAGCGGTTGTCCCACATCACCAGCATGTTCGGCTCCCACCGATGTTGGTACTGGAACTCATCTCGGGTTTGCCAGGCATACATCTCACCGAGGAGCAGCCTGGCGTCGTCGTCGTCCATGCCATCGATGCCGATGATGTAGCCGATGGTCGAGTACAGCGTCTCGGCGCCCGTCTCAGGGTGGGTCCGAATCAACGGATGGAGCTGGGTGGCGTAGGCGCTGTCATTCGGACGGATCTGCATCGACCGGTCCGCATCGTCGTCGCCGTACTGACCGTCGGGCGCATAGCCGCCGCGCGCCGAATGGATACCGACTTTGCCGTCGATCTTGGCACGGAGTTCTGCAGGCATCGCCGCAAGTGCGGCCTGCTGGTTGGTGTACAACGTGTCGCCGCCGAGCGGTGGAATGACCTTGCCGTACAGACATGTCCCGTCGGGCGGAAACTCCTGAAAGCTCCAGTCGGCGTGCCAGTTTTCAGCGAAGAGTGACGACGTCTCGTCAGCGCGACGGCGAATTGCCGCGATGTGGGGATGCCCATCGATCGCAGCGAAAAAGGGGTCGTCACCGAAAGGACCGAACCGGAGCGTGAACGCTTCGAGATCACTGTCACTCAACTGCTGATCGGGGAACGCCAACACTTTGTGCTCGAGCCACGCAGCACGGATGGCAGCAACGTCGGCATCATCGAGTCGGCGAAGATCTACATCGCGCACGGTTGCGCCGCACGCCGCTCCGCTCGGCACAACCTGAATGCGTCCTGCGGTGTCCATCAGCGTCCACCTCGAGACATCCGGTCGGCCATGTCATCTGGCATGCCGTGTGGCAGTTGGCGTTCGTGCAGCAGCGCATCGCTGCGGGTGCGTTGCTCGCGGTCATCGATGAGCCGTTTCACGATGCGATTGGTGCCACGTGAGTTGGCAAGGATCTCGCTGCTCAACGCATCGACGGTGGCGTCAAGATTGTCGTCGGCAACGCACTGGTCCACGAGTCCCATGCCGGCCGCCTCGGCGCCGGTGATTCGTCGGCTGGTGAACATCAGCTCCTTTGCTGCGGAGCGACCAATGCGTTCGGGCAGTCGGATCGACATGCCCCAAATGGGTGCCAGCCCCCATTGGCCGTGGGTGTCGCCGAGCTTGGCCGACTCGCTGGCGATGAGCAGGTCACACGCCAACGCGAGTTCAAGTCCACCCGTGTAGCAGTGCCCATGGATGCGGGCGATCGTCGGCTGCGGGAGCGCTTCGAGGGCATCAACCGTCTCCGGTTCGAAGTGACGGCTCGGTGCTCGTTCGCCGGACGCGATTGACCCGAGGTCATGACCAGCGCAGAACGCGCGGCCGGCACCTGTCAGTACGACACAGCCCACCGATTCGTCGCCAGCGATCGCATCGAGATGCTCGCGTAGCTCGATGAACATGGTGGGGCCGAGTGCGTTGAGCTTGTCGGGCCGATTGAGCGTGAGGGTGGTCAGCACAGCGCCGTCTGCAGTGGCGATGTCGGTGCGGAGGACGAGTGGTTCAGTCATGGTGCTACGCGCTTCTCAGGAGGCGTTCCTGTCCGATGGGGGTGCCGAGACGCGCGGCGAGTGCGTCGGTGACGAAGTCGGTGACCTTTGATTCGAGTGGGAATGAGAGGTGGCTGCCCTCGTACCAGCAGATTTCAGGCTGCTCCCAGTGCTCCCACAAGGCGTGCACATTGCCGGGCCGTACCCATCGGTCGACGATGCCGCCGTAGATGAAGCGGGCCTCGTGGGGAATCACGGGCTGCATGGCGAGTGGCGAGACAGCGCGGTTGACGCGTTCGAGCGATCGCCAACTGAGTCCCCACTGCTCGTAGAAGGGCGGCAGTAATGCTTCGACGTTGCGACGCAGGCCGCGCACAAGGTCTGCCTCGGGAACTCCGGCGATCGCGATCGCCAGATCGGATTCGAAACAGGCCAGCAGTGAGGTGAAGTAGCCGCCGAGCGAGATGCCAGATGCCCCGACGGCAGGGGCATCCTGGGTGTCGATCAGCCACTGCTTGAGCCGGCGGATGTCCCAGATTGCCTGGGCTGCCGTGTGCACCGTGTTCATCGCACCGCCGAACAGCACACGGTCACCCGACGCTCCAACGGCGCGTGGGCCGTGCAGCGGCGAGACGGGAAAGGCGAGGTTGAGTCCAAGTTTGTGGTGGAGGCGCTTGGCGTTGAACGCTGCGAAGTCGATGCGCGGCGTACCGGTGCGGTAGCCGTTGATGCAGATCAGCCAAGGGCGCGGCGGCCCCTCGTGGCGCAGGACCCAAGCGTGCGCGGTTCGGTTGGGTTCGTACTCCAGCCAACGTTCACGACCGGGCTCTCCGTCGTGAGGTTCGTACTCGCTGTCGGCGATGAGGTGGTGGTAGTCGAGGCCACTGGCTGATCTGGGTGTCAGGGTGACCCGGCTCAGCTCCGGCGGGTCGACGTGGTATGACATTGGATCATCGACCCAGCCGCGGTCGTTGAACATCTCGACGCCGTCGCCGAGTTCGTTGCGGAGTCGCCGACGGAAGTCGATCGATGGGGCGCGTAGCCGGCTGTTCGTTGTCTCGATCTGTAGGGCCCATTCGTCGACGAGCCACTTGGCGGCCAACATTGGTGTGAGTTTGGGTGTGGGCAGGTCGTGCAGGCGATGGCCGACGACCCAGTTGCGGGTTTGCCCGACCATCTCGTCGATCACTGACATGCGTGCTCCGTTCCCCATCGTCACCTCGTCGGTGACGCCATCTTGACCGTAGTGCCGGCGCCCGATGAGCGGCGGATCGTTCTCCTCCGGTTATCGCCGTTCGAGTGTTGTCAGGCGGCGTCGGTGATGTGGGCGGTGAGCTTGTCGAGGGCCATATTCCAACCCTGTGCGCCGGGGGAGTCTGCGGGCACGCCGACGTGGGTCATCACCATGGCGGTCTTGCTGTTGCGGTCGGTGAGTTCGACGATGACCTTGGTCGTGGTTGGCATGCCTTCGGGCATCTCCATGTCGCCGGCGGTCATCACGTCGCCGTCGGCGTTGCTCATCGACTCGGTGTAGACGAGGCGGGTGTGCGGGGACACCTCGAGGTACTCGCCGACGAACCACATCTGCATCGCCCCGTTGGGCGTGTCCATCTCCATGCAGACGTGTCGTTTGCCGCCGACAGTGACGTCCATCTTGGCTACCGGGATGCGCGCACCCGTCGGGCCATACCAAGCGGCGAAGTGGTCAGCGTCGGTCCACATCGCCCACACGAGTGGCATCGGCGCGTCGAAGGTGCGCTCGATGACCACGGACTTGGTCGAGTCTGAATCGGTGGTGTTGGTGTCAGTCATCGTTGTTGTCTGCCTCTTCTGGTCGATGTTCGGTGTGGTGTTGCAGCCGCGTGAGGTAGTCGTCCATGCGGTCGAAGCGCGCTTCCCACATGGGGCGGTACTGCTCGGTCCAGTCAGCGATCTGAGCGATCGGCGCAGCATCAAGGGCACACGGACGGAACTGTGCGTGTTGGCCACGGACGATGAGACCGGCTCGTTCGAGCACCTTGAGATGCTTCGAGACCGCCGGCAGTTTCATGTCGAACGGTTCGGCGAGTTCGTTGACTGTTGCGGCCCCTTGGGCAAGGTGAGCGAGGATCGCCCGGCGGGTCGAGTTGGCGAGCGCCGCGAAGGTGACGGTGAGACGGTCGTCGTCATCGCCACTGATGCCATTGATGTCGATGATCTCGCCGGAGAAGCCTGAAGTGAGTGTCGCAGTCATGTATTTAACCAAGACGGAAACTAATTGACGAGGTCGATGATGTCAACTCTGTCCGTGACAGACTGGCCTCACTCTCGTGTCCGCCGGGGCCGAGTCGATCGACCCAGGGGACTGACGATGACGACGAATGCTGAACTGCTCAAGCGATACCGGGCGGTGCTGCCCTCGTTCGTCAGCCCCCTCCACGTCGAGCCGATCTCGATCGATCGCGGTGAGGGCAGCCATGTCTGGGATGTCGAAGGCAATCGCTACCTCGACTGGTTTGGCGGTGTGCTGACGACGATGATCGGCCACTCGATTCCCGAGATCGTCGCTGCCGTTCAGGCGCAGGCGGCGAAGGTCATGCACACCTCGACGCTTTATCTCTCCGAGCCGATGATTGGCTTCGCCGAAGACGTCGCCGCGGTGTCAGGCATCCCCGACGCCCGTGTGTTCTTCACCGCCTCCGGGTCAGAAGCCAACGACATGGCGGTCATGCTCGCCACCACGTATCGCGGCTCAAATGAGATCCTCGCAATGCGCAACAGTTACCACGGACGGTCGCACACCGCGCAGGCAATCACGGCGCAAAGCTCCTGGTCGATGGCTGCCATGTCAGGGCTGAACGTCAACTTCATCCAAGGCGCCTATCGGCTGCGATCACCGTTCCGCGACCTCGACGACGACGCCTTCACCGCAGCCTGCGTGGACGATCTCGTTCAGATGATCGATATGGGCACAGCCGGCAGGGTCGCTGCCATGATCGCCGAGCCAATCCAGGGTGTTGGCGGATTCGCCACACCACCTGACGGCTTTTTCGGTGCGATGAGCAAGGAACTTGCGAACCGCGAGATCCTGTTCATCTCCGATGAAGTTCAGACCGGATGGGGCCGCACTGGCGAGCACTTCTGGGGATACCAGGCACACGGCATCGTGCCCGACATCTTGACCTTCGCCAAGGGCGTCGGGAACGGGATCACACTCGCCGGTGTTGTCGCCCGCGCAGAGATCATGGACTGCATCGACGTGCTCTCCTTCTCCACGTTCGGCGGCAATCCGCTGTCGGCCGCGGCGGGGCGAGCCACGTTGAAGTACGTACTCGATAACGACCTGCAGGGCAACGCCAAGCAGATGGGCGAGCGCCTGACTGCTCGCCTCGGACCCGTGATCGAAGCGACCCCTTGGATTGCCGAGCTGCGCGGTCGTGGCCTGATGCAGGCCATCGAGATTGTGCACCCGGGTGGTATCGAACCTGACTCGGCGACAACCGCGCGACTGCTCGACGCTGCCAAGGACCGCGGCCTGCTCGTTGGCAAGGGCGGCCTCTATGGCAATGTCATCCGCATGGCCCCGATGCTGGCCATCAGCGAAGCTGAACTCGACGATGGCATCGATGCCCTCATCGCCGCGATCGGCGTGATCGACGGCGAGCACTGAGCACCAATCGGGGGTGCCTCAGCTCGCTCTGCACGACACCGTTTTGATGAAAGGCTCGAGGTTATGAGCACGACGGAATCCGCTTCGACACAACCACTGGTTGCACCGACGATCGAGGGTCCAATTCGCCCCGACCTCCGCCCGAAGGGTGTCAATCATCTGGCGATCTCGACCACTGACATGAAGGCGCAACTCACGTACTGGGCCGAGGTCCTGGGCTGCCCGACCAAAGCGTTGTATTGGATGCACGGCGTGGAGAACACCTTCCACGGCTTCGTCGAGTTGTCTGGCGAGTCCTACATCGCGTTCGTGCAACATCCCGGCAACTCGAGCAACATTGAGTACGGCGTGACCCACGCGGGCAATCCAGGCGCACCGGTCACTGGTGGCGCGACCCAGCACATCGCCATGCACGTCGACACGCTCGACGACGTTTTGGCGATGCGCGACCGGATCCGGTCGAACGACGTTCACGTGATGGGCCCCATTGATCACGGGATGATCAAGTCGATCTACTTCGCAGGTCCTGAAGGGCTCAGCCTTGAAGTGTGCTGCGGCTCAGACATTGACGAAAAGCAGTGGGTCGATCCAGAGGTGCAGGGCCTGTGCGGCATCTCCGCCGATGAACTCGCCAAGCTCACGAGTCCAGCTGGGGTCGCGGTGGGGGACGAACCCGTTCCGCAACCATCACTCGACTCGGCTGGTCCGCGTATGCACTACCCGGACAACATTTACGCCGCATTGATGACGATGTCTGATGCCGACATCTGGCACCGCGTCAGTGAGACCACGCCGCCGGTGCCGCTCCCCGAGTGAGGGGCTACTTCGGTGCGAATCGCGTCCCGGCGTCGAGACGGATGGTGTCGCCGTTGAGCATGGGGTTCTCGATCATCGCGATCGCCAGACGCGCGTACTCGTCAGGTCGTCCGAGGCGGCGTGGGAACGCAGCGTCCTTCGTGAGGTTCGCGGCGCGTTCCTCTGTCACCCCCGCGGTGAGGCCGGTCGCGAACAAGCTGGGCGCGATCGTGTTGACGCGGATGCCGATCGTGCCCAGGTCGCGCGCCATCGTCAGTGTCATCCCCGCTATGCCTGCCTTCGCAGCGGTGTAGGCGACCTGACCGACTTGGCCTTCGAACGCGGCGATCGACGAAGTGTTGATGAGTATGCCTCGCTCGTCATCGTCGTTTGGGTCGTTGTCAGCCATGTGGTCGGCGCAGAGCCGGTTGGTGTTGAACGTCCCAATCAGGTTCAGATCGATCACCGCTCGGAAGTCGTCGAGGTTGAAGGGGCCGTTGCGGCCCAGGGTGCGCCCTGCCTTGCCACCACCGGCGGTGTTGACCGCCACGTCGAGGCCGCCGAGCGCATCCACTGCCTCGTTGATGACCAGTTCGATGCCATCGAAGTCGAGTACGTCGGTTGGATGCCACGATCCGCTCAGTTCGGCTGCAACCTCGGCACCGGCTGACTGCTCTCGGTCGAGGATCGCGACCTTGCCGCCCCCGGCGGCGATGCGCTCTGCGGTGGCACGTGCGAACCCCGACGCGCCGCCGATGAGGATGGCCTTGAGTCCTTCGATCTCCATATGCTGTTCTCCTGTCTCGCTCTCAGTTGGTGTCGTGTCAACGGTTGACCTGGCGGAATGGCAGGCCTCGATCCGGCGCAGGTTCGCGCGGCAGGCCGAGCACGGTCTCGCCGAGGATGTTGTGTTGGATCTCGTCGGTGCCGCCTGCAATCGACTGGGCGGGAGTTGACACCAGTACCTCAGCAACCACTGCGTCGGTCGGGTCGCCAGTCTCGGTGAGCATCCCGTTGGCGCCGGAGATCATCGAGTGCACGCTGTTTGATCGACGCGCCGCCTCCGACAGCGCGAGCTTGCCGATCGAACCCTCCGAGCCCGGTGAGCGTCCCAGCTCGCGGCTGGCCCGAGCTCGCTTCGCGGTCCAGTCAGCGGCGCGGTGGAAGCTGATTGCCGCGGCCATCTCGTCGCGCAGCACCGGGTCGTCGCTCCTCCCGGTCGATTGCGCTCGCTCCACAACCAGATCGAGCCGGCCCTGTCGTTGCGGATACCAAACGTATGTCCGGTTGTACTCAGCAGCTTCGACGCGGGCCTCGTCAACCACGCGCCCTGATGCTTGGGCAGCGAACTTCGCCTCGCGACTTGTCGCATAGGAACGTTCGTGGGCCAGCGTGCCCCGCGCGACGGCCCACCCACCGCCGACCTCCCCCACGACGTGTGCGTGCGGGATACTCACATCGTTCAGAAAGACCTCGTTGAACGACGAGTACTCGTTCATTTGGCGAATCGGCCGGACGTCGACGCCCGGCTGATGCATGTTGAGGAGGAAGTACGTCAGGCCGCGATGCTTGGGCGCATCCCAGTCGGAGCGAGCGACGAGGATCCCCATGTCGGCGTGATCAGCGGAGGTATTCCAGACCTTCTGCCCGTTGACGATCCACTGGTCGCCGTCTCGGACGGCCGTCGCTTGAAGCCCGGCCAGGTCGGACCCTGCGCCTGGCTCGCTGAAGAGCTGGCACCAGGTCAGCGCACCGGTCAGTGTGTCGCGCAGGAATGAGGCCTTGAGCTCGTCGCTGGCGTGGTCGTACATCGTCGGTGCGGCCAACCCGAACCCTCCACCGAGTGGCACCGCGACCCCACCGGCGTCGCGGATCGCAGCATGGGCGGTCCGATCAGCCCACGCAGGCAGGCCGAGACCGAACCAATTGGTCGACCACGACGGAACCGCCCATCCGGCGTCGACGAGGCGCTCACGCCACTCGATCAGTGAGAGGTCCGGGTTCCATGCCTGCTCGAACCACGCGTGGACCGCCGCGCGCACCGACTCCTCGGTTGGGGTGTCCTGGTTGCTGCGTTCGCTCATGGTGATCGGCAACAAGTGTGATCGAATGGCGCCTGAGAATCAGCACCGGAGGGAGCAACGAATGACTGACATCCAACCACTCGTCATCATCGAGCGCGGCGTCGAGGGCGGCGACGCACATGTCGCGACGATTCGCCTGAACCGGCCGCCGAACAACTTCTTTTCGGTTGGCTTGATCGAAGCGATTGCCGAACTACTCGAAGCGCTCGATGACGACGACGCGGTGCGCGTCGTCGTGCTTGCGGCTGACGGCAAACACTTCTGTGCCGGCGCTGACTTCTCCGGGCAGCGGGAGGACACGACGGCCCAGCTGTACTCCGCTGCGGCTCGACTGTTCCGGACGCGCAAACCGATCGTCGCGGCGATCCAAGGCGCAGCGGTCGGTGGTGGCCTCGGCCTGGCACTTGCAGCCGACTTCCGCATCGGAACACCAGAAGCGCGGTTGAGTGCGAACTTCGCGCGGCTCGGATTTCATCACGGCTTCGGACTTTCGGTGACGCTGCCACGCCTCGTCGGTCAGCAGCGCGCGGCCGAACTGCTCTACACCGGTCGACGGCTCAACGGCGACGACGCCACAGCGATCGGGCTGCTCGATCGCCTTGTTCCACTCGCTGATCTTGAGGCCGAGGCGCAGGCGTTTGCCGGGGAGATTGCCGGGTCCGCTCCGCTCGCCGTTGAGTCGATCCGCGCCACGTTGCGCGCTGGCCTCGCCGACGAGATCGTGGCGGCAACGGACCATGAGATGGCAGAGCAAACACGCCTGCGCGCCACGGCCGATTTTGCCGAAGGCACCCGTGCGATGGGCGAGCGACGCGCACCCAACTTCGAGCGCCGCTAACGGTGGAACTCGACGGCGAAGCGGACCGGGCCGTCGATGACCACGTGGTGTCGCCGAGCGGGAGGGATCACCTGACGTTGTCCGGCCGTCACAGTGCGAACCTCGTCCAGTGTGTCCTCAAAGACGAAGCCGAGCGACCCTGACTCGACGATTAATCGGCCCCACACGCCGTCGGCAACAGCGTGCGCAGCGCGCAGCCCACGCGGTGTCGACGTTTCGTCGAACGTCGGGGTGGTCCGCTGGAGTTCGAGCCCGTCCGGCAATTGTTGAGCGGGCACGAGATCAGGTCGCCTGACCAGCGAACTGTGCGCCATGCAGGCGGGCGTAGGCGCCGCCCCTTCGGAGCAGTTCGCCGTGCGCGCCTTGCTCGACGATGTGTCCGTCTTCCATCACCAGGATCACGTCGGCGCCACGGATCGTCGACAGACGGTGCGCGATCACGAAGCTCGTTCGATCCTGACGCAGGGCATTCATCGCTTCCTGGATCAGGACCTCGGTGCGAGTGTCGACGGAGCTCGTCGCTTCGTCGAGGATGAGGATTGACGGGTTTGCCAGGAACGCACGAGCAATCGTGATGAGCTGCTTTTCGCCGATGCTGATGTTGTCGCCCTCGTCATTGATGACGGTGTCGTAGCCGTCGGGCAGTGTGCTCACGAATCGGTCCACGTAGGTGACACGAGCAGCTTCTTGGATCTGCTCCTCGGTGGCATGGGGGTTGCCGTAGGCGAGGTTTTCACGGATGGTGCCGCCGAAGAGCCACGTGTCCTGCAACACCATGCCGACCTTCGAGCGCAGCTCGGCGCGTGGGAATGAGGCGATGTCGCGTCCGTCGAGCGAGATCGCACCAGATTGAAGATCGTAGAACCGCATGATCAGGTTGACCAGCGTGGTTTTGCCGGCGCCGGTTGGCCCGACGATGGCGATGGTTTGCCCGGGTTCGACCGTGAGGTTGAGATTCTGGATCAGGGGTTGTTCAGGGAGGTAGGAGAAGTTGACGTCGTCGAACACGACGCGGCCGAGCACCGGTGGCGGGTCGACGGTGGCGACCTGTTCGACTGTCTGTTCGTCGGCGTCGAGGAGTTCGAGGACACGCTCCAAGGAGGCAATGCCTGACTGGAAGGTCGTCGCCATGGAAGCGATGCGTGTCAGCGGCTCAGAGAAGTTGCGGGCGTACTGAATCATTGCCTGCATGTCGCCAATGCTGATTGCGCCCGACGAGATGCGGAGGCCGCCGACGACGGCGATCAGGACGTACTGGATGTTGCCCATGAAGGTCATCGCTGGCTGGATCAAGCCCGACATGAACTGTGCGGCGAAGCTCGCTTCGTACAACTTGTCGTTGTCCTCTGCGAAGCGTTCCTCAACCTTGCGGTGCTGACCGAAGCTTTTGACGATCGCATGCCCGGTGAACACCTCTTCGGCTTGGCCGTTGACTGCGCCGGTGTGCCGCCACTGCTCGACGAACCGCGGCCCGGCCCGACCGCCGATCACCTTGATCAGCACGATCGAGAGTGGGACGGTGACCAATGCGATGGCAGCGAGCAGCGGCGAAATGAGGAACATCATCACGGTGACGCCGATCAGCGTCAGGAGTGAGGTGAGGATCTGGCTGACGGTCTGTTGCAGACTCTGCGCGAGGTTGTCGATGTCATTGGTGACCCGGCTGAGCAGGTCCCCGCGTGACTGCTTGTCGATGTAGGCGAGTGGGAGGCGGTTGAGCTTGGTTTCGACTGATTCGCGCAACGCAAACATGGAGCGTTGGACCACACCGGCGAGCATGAAGGCCTGGCCGTAAGCGAGCACGAAGGAGATGACGTAGAGACCGACGAGGAGCATCAGTTGCGAGTGCAGCCGATCGAAATCGATGCCATCGGCGGCGCCGCTGGAACCTGGAATGAGGCCGTCGACGATGATGTCGGTGGCTTCACCAAGGAGCCGAGGGCCGATGACCACAATCGTCACGCTGAGCACCGTGAGAACGCCGATGATCCAGAGGCGGAGGCGTTCGGCGCCGAGGATCTCGCCGAGCCGTTTCACCGTCGGGCCGAAGTTGGCCGTCTTCTCCGCCGGCATGCCAGCAGAACCGCCGGGCCCGAAGCTTGATCGCCGAGCTTCAGCACCGGTCGTGGTCAAGATGTCGCGCTCGTCGTCACCGCCGGGCACATCCGCGGTCCGATCGATCTCGTCGGGGGTCGTGTCGTCGCTCATCCGACTGCCTCGGCTTCGAACTGCGAGTCGACGATCTCGGCGTAGGTCGGGCAGCTGTCGATGAGTGCGACGTGACGGCCCCGACCGACGATGCGGCCGTGTTCGATCACGATGATTTGGTCGGCGTCAGCAATGGTCGACACGCGCTGCGCCACGATCAGCACCCCAGCGTCGCGGACATGGGGCTGAAGGGCGAGGCGGAGTCGAGCGTCGGTGGCGAGGTCGAGCGCGGAGAACGAGTCATCGAAGATGTAGATGTCCGGGCGCATGACCAGTGCTCGAGCGATCGAAAGGCGCTGGCGCTGTCCGCCCGACACGTTGGTGCCGCCTTGGGTGATGGGGCTTTCGAGTCCCTGTGGCATCGATTGGACGAAGCCCGCGCCCTGGGCGACTTCCAGCGCCTGCCACAACTCTTCTTCGGTTGCGTCTGGTCGGCCGAACCGGAGATTCGATGCGACCGTGCCCGAGAACAAGTACGGCTTCTGCGGCACGTAGCCGATTGACCCCCAGAGGAGATCCGGGTCGAGTTGACGAACGTCGACACCGTTGACTGAAACCGAACCCTCGGTTACGTCAAACAACCGTGGCACCAGGTCGACGATGGTTGACTTGCCGGAGCCCGTACTGCCGATGATGGCCGTGGTGCGCCCGGGGGTGATCCGGAATGAGATGTCAGACAAGACCGGGCTGGTCGCCCCCGGGTACGTGAAGCCGACCCCGTCGAAGTCGACCGTTCCGCGCTCGGTCAGTGTGGTGATCGGCGACGTTGGGGGAACGACGGATGAGTCGGTGTCGAGCACCTCGGCAATGCGCTCGGCGGCAACTGCGGCACGGGGAATCATCGACACCATGAAGGTGAGCATCACGACGGCGATCAGCACCTGGACGAGGTAGCTGAGATAGGCGACGACTGAGCCGAGTTCCATCTCGCCTGCGTTGATGCGATCTGCGCCGAGCCACAACACGGCGACGCTTGACATGCTGATGAAGAGGGTGACGGTCGGGAACATCAGGGACATCAAGCGACCGGCGCGCAGTGACGTCGCCGTCAGGTCATCGTTGGCCTCGGCGAAGCGGGCGACCTCTTCGGGCTCGCGGACGAACGCACGCACCACGCGAATCCCGGTGATCTGTTCGCGTAGTACAGCGTTCACGCGGTCGACCTTGAGTTGCATCACCTGGAAGGTGGGCACCATGCGGCTGATGATGATGCCGAGCACGACGATCAGGATCGGGATGGCGACGAGCATGATGACCGACAGTCCAACGTCCTCGCGGATGGCGAAGACGATCCCGAACACCATGGTGATCGGGGCGGCGATCATCATCGTGCAGGCGAGCACGACCAGCATCTGCACCTGCTGAACGTCGTTGGTGACACGCGTGATCAGCGATGGCGCCCCGAACTGGCCGACCTCTCGAGCCGAATAGCTGTTGACCTGCTGAAAGATGTCGCGCCGCAGGTCGCGCCCGAAGCTCATCGCCGCTTGCGCTCCGAACCAGACGGCAGCGATGACGAAGACGATCTGGACGAAACTGAATCCGAGCATCACGGCACCGGTTCGCCAGATGTAGCCGTTGTCGCCTTGCAGAACTCCGTTGTCGATGATGTCGGCGTTCAACGTCGGCAACGTGAGTGCCGCGGCGGTCTGAATCGCCTGCAGCACCAGGACCAGTGTCAGCAACCGCTTGTATGGCCCGAGATGGGTTCGGAGCAGACGTCGCAATTGCACGAAGAATGACCGTATCGGCTGAGGGCGCGTAGATCCGAGAACGATCAGTGGATACGGACGCCTTGGCGGACCAGTTCTGCTTGCACGACAGCGACGTCGACATCGGCGACGTCTCGGCCTTGTTGGATCGAGACCGCCGCTGCGACCCCGGCACCTTGCCCGCTGACGGTGCAACACATCATGTTACGAACGGCGGCATGGCTGATCTTGTCGCCGCCGATGCTCCGCCCGGCGACGAGCAGGTGCTGGATGTTCTTGGGAAGCAGTGCCCGATACGGCACCTGAAAGTACCGCCCGGTCGTCGGCAGGATCAGCACGCCGTAGCCGTCGATGAACTCGGGGAAGATCCCGATCGAATCCTCGAACCGGCCCTGCTCGCGCACGTCCTGTTCGGTCATGTTGTAGACCGCGTCGATCTTGCGGGTCTCGCGAATGCCGACGCTCATGCCGAAGTTACGGATCTTGGCGTTCTCGCAGCCGGGTGTGAATCGACGGAGCGCTTCGGCCGCCATTACTGCCTGTCGCCGCCCCTCGATCTCTGCAGCCGTGAGTGACTCGACGTCGGTGCCGTCCACCTCATCGAGGTGCACCAGGTTGAGGTAGGTGAGGTCACCCTGATCGCTGATGGCTCCCCATGTCCCGCCGATCGTCGTGAGATCGCGCGGAATGATGCCGGCATCGATCGCCTGTGTGAACGGGGCGCGCAGGAACGGCGAGAACATCTCGTCTTCTTTGCCCGTCGTCTCGACCGTCCAGGCACCGTCAGACCAGTCCGCGTAGGTCTGGGGGTCCGCAGCCACGCCGGCCAGGAACGTCTGCTTGTCGACACCGCTGAGGTGAAACATCACCGATGCGGCCAGTAACTCCTCGGGATCCGCCTGCCGGGTTGGTGCACCTGCCCGGGCAGCAACGTCGGCGTCCCCGCTCGCGTCGATGATCCGTTGACCGAGGACGGCCTGGCGCCCTGACTTGCTCTCGACGATGACGCCCCGCAGGAGGCTTCCGTCGAGGATCGGCGCCACGACCGAGCAGTGCAGCAGGGGCTGGATGCCGCACTCCTGCACGAGTACATCGGCGACGTACTTGAACAGTTCGCCGTCGAGTGCGTGGCTGTCGGACTGCGGTTCGGATTGGGCCGCTCCCATCGCCAGCGCCCGCTGTTCGAACTCGATGCCGATGCCCTCGGTGTCGATGGTCTCTGCGTGTCGGTACCACGCGAACCCTTCGACCCCGACGGCGGTGATGTTGCCGCCGAAGCACCCGTGCCGTTCGATAAGTACGACGGACGCTCCGGCACGCGCGGCACCAATCGCAGCAGCCAATCCGCCTGGTCCGCTGCCGATCACGACCACGTCAGCCGAGGCCAACACCGGCGTCTCGCGAGCGGGTTCGGCGACGTACTCCATCGGCTGGCGATGTTAGATCGGTTCAGTCACCGATGGCGGCGTTGGCGACTTCGCCGAGCAGACCGATGCGATCGGTCTTGTGTCCGTTGCCGGGCAGGTTGATGGTCATACCGTCGATTCCGGTGGCCATACAGGCTTGCAGACGCTCGCCCACGGTGTCGGCGTCGCCGTAGATGAGGATGCCCTTGACCATCTCCATCACTTCGTCGTTCCATCCCTTGACCGCTGCGACCTCGCGGAGGTCCTGCTCGGCTTCTTCCATCGTCGGCGCGATGAACACCATTTGCAGCTTGGTCACCTTGACCTCGGAGCGGTCGCGGCCGAGGCGCTCGCAATGTGCTGCGAGTGCGTCAAGCTTGCGCGGGATCTCGTCGATCCCGCCGCTGGCGAGGTTTGACTCGTCGGCGTACTGGGCCACCATTCGCAACGTCTTCTTCTCGCCCGAACCGCCGATCATGATCGGCACCCGAGAAATCGGTGGTGGGGAGTTGACCGCATCGGTGACCTGGTAGTGCTTGCCATCGAGCGACACCGTCTCGCCCCGCAACATCGGGATGATGATCTGCAACGCTTCTTCCATCTTCTCGAAGCGGTCGGTGAAGGTGCCGAACTCGTAGCCGAGTGAGTTGTGCTCGAGTTCGAACCAACCAGCGCCAATGCCGAGCGTTGCCCGCCCACCCGACACGTGGTCGAGAGCCGTGATGGTCTTGGCGAGCAGCGTGGGGTGACGGTAGGTGTTGCCGGTGACCAGTGCTGACAGTCGAACCGATGTCGTGTGTTGCGCGAGTGCCGAGAGCAGGGTGTAGCACTCGAACATGGGCTCGCTCGGGGCACCGATGCCTGGCAGTTGGTAGAAGTGGTCCATCACGAAGACACGGTCGAAGCCTGCTGCCTCGGCTGCTTGGGCCTGCGCGATCACGTTGGCGAACGTGTCGGCGCTGTCGACGCCGGGATAGGTGAAGTTGGGAATCTGGTAGCCGAGTCGTGTCATGAGGTGCTCCTGCGTGAGTGAAGGTGTGCTGACATATTGTTCAGAATGTGTCAGAGACGCAGGCTGACACATTCGCACAAATGTGTCAAGCTGTGGACATGGTGACCCAACCCGACGATGCGAAGCGGTCCGTGATCCACGCAGCCGCGATCAGCGAGTTCTCGGCGCGTGGCTTCAACCGGACCTCGATGTCGAACATTGCGGGCGCTGCGGGCATGTCGCGACCGGCCCTCTATCAGTACTTCAGGAACAAGGGCGACATCTTTGGGTCCGCGTTCGTCGCACTCCTCGACGCGTCCGCAGATGCTGCGCTCGCCGAACTCGAGCGCGATGCACCAATCGCTGATCGGCTCGATGGCTTTCTGCAGCGCTTCGAGGGTGACCTGTGGGAGACGATGTCGGCATCGCCCCATGCCGACGAGATCATGAGCGCGAAGACCGAGCACGCAACTATCGGTGCGCTCGCCGTCATCGCCCGGCTTCAGGCGGGCCTGACAACGTTCCTTGAGGCGGAGTCGAATGTCGACGTGGCAACACGCGAGTCGTGGATCGAACTCGCGCGCCTGTCGCCACGCGGCTTCAAGCTCGACGAACCGACCGTCGATGTCTACCGTCGCCGCCTCACCGCACTTGCCCGCAGCCTCGCGGCAGACATCGGCACCGCCCGATGAACGTCGGTCTGGCGTCAGGGTGGTACTCGCGGTGATCTCCGAGCCGAGCGAGGTCATGGCCGACTGGCAGGAGTGTGATGTCGACGCAGACGGCGTGGCCATTCACGTTTACCGAGCTGGGCGACCCGACCGGCCACCGTTGGTTCTGGCACATGGGTTGAGCGACAGCGGCCGGTGCTGGTGGCGAGTCGCTCAAGCGCTCGAAAACGACTTTGACGTCGTGATGATCGACGCCCGGAATCAC
Source organism: uncultured Ilumatobacter sp. (assembly GCF_963980585.1). NCBI lineage: Bacteria > Bacillati > Actinomycetota > Acidimicrobiia > Acidimicrobiales > Ilumatobacteraceae > Ilumatobacter > uncultured Ilumatobacter sp. The sequence goes on along the minus strand of NZ_CAXCAM010000009.1, from coordinate 27,921 downwards.
GGCCAGTCTGAAACGGCTCCCGGTGAGGGGCCCCCGCCCACTGCCGATGTTGCGGCGGTCGTCGAACAACTCGGCCTCGACCGACCGGCGTTGATCGGCCATTCGGTCGGAGCCCGAACCGTTGCGGACTTTGCGGCCGGCCACCCTGGAGTGGTGAGCCGACTCGTGCTCATCGATCCGCCGTGGACCGCCAGCCAGGAATCTGATGGTGGGATCTCTGACTCGAGACGCGAGGCAGTGCGCAGCTGGCTCGTGTCCTGTTCGTCCGCCACCACGACCGAACTCCGGGCTCTTGCCCATGAGCAGCACCCGACATGGCCGTCCGAGGAGTATCCGACGTGGATCGAGTCGAACCAGCAGGTGCGACCGGAGGCAGCCGACACGATGGTCGGCAGCGGATGGGGTGAGACCGTTGCTGCGATCGACTGCCCGTCTCTGCTGGTTCATGGTGATGCTGACAGCGGCGGCATGGTGACCGACGACGTTGCTCGACGTGTCACCGCGATGAACTCAGCCATCACCGCGATGCGCATTGCCGGCGCGGGCCACAACATTCACCGCGAGCAGTTCGATCGCTTCATGGAAGCCACCCGCAACTTTCTCGGCCGTCCAATTTCGTGAGCCGGTGAGGCCAGCCCAGGCGACGCGCGAGCGCGGGACGAGTATTGTGATCACATGCGGTTGGGGGTGTACGGGATGCCGGTGGACCGCGAGGGGCTCGACTATGTGGTCGAGGCCGAGCGGCTTGGGGTTGACTCGGTCTGGGTCCCCGAGTTCTGGGGATACGACGCGCTCACCGGTCTAGGCGCGATCGCGGCGCTGACCGACACGATCAAGCTCGGCACTGCCATCGTGCAACTGGACACGCGCACCCCGGCGATGCTGGCGATGTCGGCGATGAGCCTCCAGCAGCTCTCGGGCGGCCGGTTCTTACTCGGCGTCGGTGCGAGCGGCCCGCAGGTCATGGAGGGCTGGCACGGGGTGCCCTTTGCCAAGCCCGTCCGTCGTACGCGCGAGACGATCGAGATCATCCGGATGATCACCGCGGGCGAACGCCTGGTCTACGACGGTGAGATGTACCAGCTGCCGCTGCCCGGGGGCGAAGGGAAGGCGCTGCGTGCTGCCGCACCGCCTGTCCACGTGCCGGTGTACATCGCCTCGCTTGGTCCGGCGAACCTCCGTCTCACCGGTGCCGTTGCCGACGGCTGGATCGGCAACTCATTTTTCTGTGAGACCGCCGACGTGTTCTTCGATGAGATCCGCGTCGGCGCCGAGTCGGTTGGCAAGACACTCGGCGACATCGACCTGACGGTGTCGGTCAGTTGCGAGATCACCGATGACGTCGAAGAAGCCGGTCGACGCCATGCCTCGGGCTTCGCCTTCACGTTCGGCGCGATGGGATCGGCGACATCGAACTTCTACAACGAGGCCTTCGCACGGCAGGGCTTCGGCGACGAGGTTGCCGAGGTGCAGCGACTCTGGCTTGATGGTGACCGCGCTGCCGCTGCTGCCCGCGTGCCTGCGGAGATCGGACTCCGCACGAATTTGATTGGACCAGTCGAAGAGATTCGCCGTCGGCTTCGGGAGTATCGCGATTGCGGGGTCAACAGCTTGCGGGTCGGGCCGATGGGCGACACCCTTGATCAACGTCTTGCTGGCTTGGGTCAGCTGCAGGATCTCGTTTCCGAGCTCAACGCGACAGATACCGTGCCAGGTGATGACCGATCGATCGATTGATCTCAATGCTGACCTCGGTGAGGCCTCTGAGTCGGGGACGAAAGGCGACGACGACGCGATGCTGTCGCTCGTGTCGAGCGCCAACGTGGCGTGCGGCGGTCACGCTGGCGATCCCGAAACGATGTTTCGTGCACTGTCGATCGCATCGGAACGAGGTGTCGTCGTCGGAGCCCACCCGGGCTACGCCGACCGCGAGGGGTTCGGTCGACGCGTCATTCCAATGAGTCATGCCGAAGTCGGGCGGATGATCGCAGCTCAGATTGGCGCGTTGCAGGCCGTCGCCAGGCTGGTACCGATCGAGGTGCGCTACGTGAAGATCCATGGCGCCCTCTCGAATCTCGCAGCTCGCGACGCCGACGTGGCCGCCGCCGTCGTCGATGCTGTGCAGCGAGTCAGCGGGGAACTTGCGATCCTTGCGATCTCGGGGACCGAAATCGAGCGCGTCGCCCGGGCTGCGGGCGCGCCGGTCTTTTCGGAGATTTTCGCTGACCGCGGCTACCAGCCGAACGGACAACTCGTGCCGCGCGATCGGCTCGGAGCCATGATTCACGACCCACGTGAAGCAACCGACCGATTGCTCGGCTTCTTGGAAACCGGCCTGATGCCTGTTGTCGGCGGCGAACCGATCGAGCTTGCTGCGCACTCGATCTGCGTGCACGGCGACAGCGACGGAGCGGTCGCGATGGCTCGGATGATCAGAGATGGACTCGGTACGGCGGGGATACAGCCCGCTGGCTTCGTCGATGCGACGTCGTGAGCTCAGCGCTCAACACACCGCGGTACACGGCGGTTGGTGATTGCGGTGTGCTCGTCGAATTTGCCGCCGAGGTCAGTGACATCGCAAATGATGCGGTGATTGCACTGGATCATGTGATCCGCTCGGCGCAACTGACCGGAGTCACCGAGCTGGTGCCTGCATTCGTGAACCTGCTTGTCGTGTTCGACCCGCTTGTCACTGACCATCAGTTGATCGAAGCGGAGTTGCGTTCGGTGATGCACTTGAGCCACGTTGCGGCGGAGGGTCGGCATCACATCGTGCCTGTGTGTTACGAGGAGCAATTTGCTCCGGATCTGGCAGTGGTCGCGGCAGCGTCAGGCCTGAGCGTGGAGGCGGTGATCGACGCGCATCTCGGCGGAGAATTCCGCGTGGCGATGTACGGCTTTGCACCGGGTTACGCCTACATGTCGGGGACGCCCGGGGTGATCCACGTGCCGCGCAAACCCGCTCCGGTGCGCGGCGTCGCCGCCGACAGCGTGATCATTGCTGGTCCGCAATGTCTGATCACGACGATCGAGATGCCGACCGGATGGTCGGTCATCGGGCGGTCGGCGACGCAGGTGTTGCGACCGGCCGAGGCCGACCCGTTTTTGTTTGATGTCGGAGATCGGGTCAGTTTCTCCCGGGTTGACCTCGCGTCGTTTGCCCGTCTCGTGGAGGAGCAATGAGCCAGACAGCTCAGTTGCATGTGTCGTTCGCGGGTCCGTTGGTGACCTTCCAAGATGGCGGGCGATTTGGCAGCCTCCGGTTTGGTGTCCCAGCGTCGGGTCCGATGGATCGGCTGGCGCATGCGGCGGCCAACAGAGCGATCGGCAACGGCGCGCAAGCCACGACCATCGAAGTGTCGCGAGGGGGCATCGACCTCGACTGCGTCACCGGAAGCGTCACGTTGGGTATCGCCGGTGGAGACTGCGTCGTCGACCATCGAGGCAGCATCGAATCGGGGTGGACCGTGATCACGATGCGCCCGGGCGAGCGGGTCAGCGTGCGTGCCGGTGAGTGGGGCAGTTGGTCGTACGTGGCGATTGCCGGAGGACCCGTCGTGTCTCGATGGCTGGGTCACTCCGCCACGCACTCGATGTCGGGCCTTGGAGGCGGAGCGCTGGTGGTCGGCGAGAAGATCGACATCGCAGCCGCCCGCGTCGAGTCGGTCAGGGACGGTGAGATCCCCGTCCCTGACTTCGCCCGATCGACAGGTCGGGTACGGGTTGTGATGGGCCCTCAAGATCACCACTTCGAAGACGAGGCGATCGTTGCATTTCGCGAATCGCCCTATCGCGTGACCGACGCGTTCGATCGGATGGGCGTCCGGCTGGCGGGCGCGCCGCTGCCGCTCCGCGAGGTGTTGTCGATCCCGTCCGAGCCGATCGTTCGAGGGTCGATCCAGGTGGCTGGCGATGGCGTTGCAACGGTGCTGCTCGCCGATCATCAGACAACGGGCGGCTACCCGAAGATTGCGACCGTCGTCTCAGCGGACCTCGACGCGTTTACGCAACTCCGTACCGGCGATGTCGTTGAGTTCGAACCGGTTGAAGCCGCGGAGGCCGTCAGCATCGCGCGGCATCGTGCCGCTCAGATCGAGGAGTATCTCGGCACGGTGGTCAGCCCGGGCCGCACGATGACGCATCGTCTCCGCGCTGAGAATCTGATCAGCGGTGCAGTCGCCGATCATGGCTCGCTGGACTGACCTGACGCCGGCTCGCCCAGCCCTCTCTTCGGCATGTCAGACTTTGGTCACTCAACCACAGCCTGCAAGGACACAAGATGACCGACACCACCGTGATCTCCCCTGTGAAGCTGGCTCACATCGTGATCCGCACGCCCCGATACGCGGATTCGATTGCCTGGTGGAGCACCGTGCTTGGTGCCGAGGTCCGCCATCAAAACGACTTCCTGTGTTTCCTGACATACGACGACGAGCACCATCGCCTCGCAATTGTGTCGATGCCGCACCTCGCTGAAAACGACCGGAAGGCGGCCGGACTTGAGCATGTTGCGTTTACGCATGCTGATCTCGACGCGCTCCTCTCGACGTACGAGCGCCTCGCCAAAAAGGGCATCATGCCGATCGCACCGATTCATCACGGCATGACGTTGTCGATGTACTACGCGGACCCCGACGGCAACCAGGTTGAACTGCAGGTCGACGCGATGAACCCAGCTGAAGCTGAGGCGTTCATGGCAAGCGACGTGTTCGCCGCGAATCCGATCGGCATCAAGTTCGATCCCGCCGACTTGGTCGCGCGGCGTGCCGGAGGTGAGTCCGTCGAGTCGCTCCTCGACTACGCCGCATTGTGAGCGATCAGCGGCATGCCGACTTCCTCGTCATCGGGTGTGGCCCGGTTGGCGTGATGGCAGCGTTGCGCTGCGCGCAGCGTGGGCTGAGCGTCATCGCGATAGACCGTTTGACCGAGGTGTACCCGCTCCCGCGGGCCATCGGCATGGACGACGAGGTCCAAGACCTCATCGCTCGCACCGGCCTCATCGATGAGTTCCGCACCTATTCAACGCAACTGCCCGGCGGCGAATTCACCGACGGCGAGGGCAATCGAGTGGTCGGTATCGAGTTGCCGCTCGGCACGGTCGGCGCACTGGGTCACCCGCCCATGGTCACGTTCGACCAACCTTCGCTCGAACGCAACCTGCGCGCCAAAGCAGTGGCAGCGGGCGTCGACATGCGCCTCGGACTCGAAGCGGTGGCACTCACCGATCTCGACGGTGGGGGCGCACGAGTCGACGTTCGAGGCGCCGATGTCGACACGTCGATCACCGCGCGGTGGGTCATCGCTGCAGACGGGGCCAAGAGCACGGTTCGGTCGCTGCGCAGCATCGCGATGATCGATCAGGGCTTCGACCAGACGTGGCTCGTCGTCGACACCTTGCTGCGGGACCCGGATCTTCCGCTCCCTCGCGTCGCGCGCCAGCACTGCAGTGCGGATCGTGTCTGCACGTTCGTGCCAGGACCGGGTGGGCATCGGCGTGGGGGGTTTCAACTGCGACCCGGCGAACAGCGCGAGGATGTCCTCGCGGCGGAATCGATCGCGCAGCTGTTGGCGCCGTGGGGAACGTCCGACCAGATCGAGGTGACGCGCGCCGCAATGTATCGGTTTCATGCGAACGTCGCCGCCACGTTCAGGGACGGGCCGGTCTTCCTGGTCGGCGATGCCGCACATCAGATGCCGCCGTTATGTGGTCGCAGTGGCCAACGACTTGGCAGATGTGACCGAGCGGATTGGCGCCTGGCGCCGCGCTGCCACGGCGTGATGGTGTGATGGCGTGATGTGGCGAGTGGTCAGTCGTTGTCGAATTTGTCGACGATGTGGTGAGCGGCTTCGGCGATCTTGCCCTTGATCCCGCCTTCTTCGGCAGCATGCTCAAGATCGGCGTCGATGACACCGAGCCGGGCTCGCGCGTCCTCAACCATGGAGATCTTGCCATCACCGTCGAGGTCGTAGGCGCCGAGCCGACTCGCCTCGGCCTCGGGGTCTTCGACGGTGGGGTCGTTCTCGGGTTCTGCAGCCATGAGGCCAATCCTACTCAGCCGGTGAAGCCGGCTTCCTTGTGCGAACCGTCGCACAATGGCTTTGACCCCGACTGGCCGCACCGACAGAGGGTGACACGATTGCGGTTTTCGAGAGTGCTGCCGTCGGCGCGTGTGACCTCGATGCCGCCGCTGACCCACAAGGGACCATCGGGGATCACGGCGACCTCGGAAGGAAGGTCCGGTTCGTTCGTTTCGCCGTCGACGGCGTAGGTGAGCGCACCGGATGGACACCGCTCGACCATTGACATCGCTTCGGCGCGGATCCGGCTGTCATCGGCCTTGGCGGCCATCTTCCAAACGTTGGTGACCCGGTTGCCGCAGAAGCCGGCGTGCACACAGATCGGGCGATCGTCGAACACTTCGAAGCCCTCACCTCCGTAGCTCTTCGCTCGCTCGTCATACGCGCCGTCGGGTGCGTTGTCGGTGCCATCCCACTCGACGCGGGCATGGCTGCCGTCGCAGTACGGCTTGTTGTCCGATGCCCCGCATCGACACAGCGCCACACGTCCCTTGATCTCGGCGGCATCGGCGGTGGTGGTCTTCCAGGTCAGCGGTTCACCGTGCTCCGACATGATGGGTGCCTTTGAGGTGATTGGCACACCCCCACTCACCAAGTACGGCCCGCCATCAGCAATCGCGATCTGGTGGTTCATCGGACCATCCTGTCAGGACAGTGCGGTCCCGGTCGGGTGTCGTGCCGCCTGAGCGGCTCAGGCGTGCACGCCACCGTCGACGGTGAATGCCTGACCCGTGCAGTACGCCGACTCATCGCTGGCGAGGAATAGCACCATGTTGGCGACGTCGATCGGCTGCCCGAGGCGGCGTAATGGCAGGTTCCGTTCCACGCGGGCGCGGAGGTCCGCGTCGGCGAAATGGTCCTCGGTCATCGGCGTGGCGATGATGCCCGGATGCACGGAGTTGACCCTGATGCCGTGTCGACCCCACTCCTTGGCCGCCGCCTTGGTGAGACCGGTGACGGCGAACTTCGTCGCACCGTAGGCAGCGTGGTTGTGCACCCCTTCGAGTCCGGCGACCGAGCTGATGTTGACGATGGAGCACGGCGCTTCAGCTGCAATGGATGCGATCGCGGCAGCGCGCATGCCGAGGAACGGGCCGATCTGGTTGATCGAGATCAAATGCTCGAAGTCACTCAACGTCGTTGCCGCGAGCTTCTTCGTGAGGTCGACTCCGGCGTTGTTGACCAAGACGTCGAGCCGTTCGTGTTCCTCGAACACCTGGGTGACGACGTGATGCCAATCGGCCTCGGATCGCACGTCGAGGTGGTGATACGAAATGCGTTCGTGCTGAGCAGCAACCGCTTGGCCGGCGTCATCGAGCACGTCGGTGATCACGACGGTCGCTCCCTCTCCAGCGAACAGTGCACCGGTCTCAGCGCCCATCCCGCGCGCTCCGCCGGTGATGACTGCGACCTTGTCCTGCAATCGTCCCATCGTTGTGGTCTCCCTCTTGCTCCGCACTGATCCGTTCCGTCGACCTGTGTTTACCAGGCCTATGGTTTCTGCCATGACTCCCGACATTGAAGTGTCCCGTGACATCGCTGCTGCTCCGAGTGTCGTGTACGCGGCGCTGACCGATATCGCGCGGATGGGCGAGTGGTCGCCCGAGAACTACCATGCAGAGTGGAACGAAGGGTTCGACCACGCAGCCGTGGGCGCCAAGTTCACCGGTCACAATCGGCACGGCGACAAGGAGTGGACCACCGAAGCCGAAGTCGTCGAGCTGGTTCCCGATCGGCGGTTCTTCTTTGACTGTGACTCGAGGGGCTTCGTCTTTGCGAAGTGGGGCTATGCCATCGAGGCAACCGAAGCGGGATGCCGTGTCACCGAGTACAACCAGGACCTCAGGCCCGAGTCGGCGCTGGAGCGGAGCGCGACGATCTCAGGCGTTGTCGACCGTCTCGCACACAACCGGACCGGCATGGAGCAGACCCTCGAGCGATTGGCAGCGGCACTCGAAGCCAACTGATCAGTGCGACTCGTCGTCTGACTTGCTGTGGAACCGGGACAACACCGCAACGACAATGGCACCGACGATGAGCCCAATCAACGCAGAGATACCGGTGTTGATCAGCCAGGCGAGCATGCCGCCGATGCCGTCGATGTCTTCGACCTTCTTTTCGAGGTCGTGCACGAAGTCGTAGGGGGCGTGCCAGCCGAGTTCGTCTGCGCCGACGAGCAGAATGTGGCCACCAACCCACAACATCGCCGCGGTACCGATGACGGTCAACGCGCTGAGCAACTTCGGCATGCCCATGACCATTGCTCGACCGATTTTCTGCGATGACGTCGACTCGAGTTCGGCGAGTCTCAGACCGATGTCGTCCATCTTCACGATGAGTGCCACGACGCCGTAGACGATCAGGGTGATCACCACTGCAACGACAACGAGGATGATCGCGCGCTGCAGGAACCCTTCGTCGATCACTTCCTTGAGGGCGATGACCATGATTTCGGCCGAGAGAATCAGGTCGGTCCGAATCGCACCCTTAATCGTGGCTTCTTCGGCGTCGGGACCCTGGATCACGACCGGCACGTCGTGACTGTCGTCGTGTTTGAGTCGGTGGTAGATCTTCTCCGCGCCTTCGAAGCAGAGGTAAGTGCCGCCGAGCATGAGGATGATCTCGACAAGTGTCGGAGCGACCGCGCTGAGCACGAGGGCGACCGGCAGGATCAGCAGCAACTTGTTGCGGAGCGATCCCAGCGCGATGCGCTTGATGATGGGCAGCTCACGTTCGGCTGCCAGGCCACGGACGTAGGCCGGTGTGACGGCGGTGTCGTCGACCACGACACCAGCGGCCTTGGCGCTCGCGCGTCCGGCAGCAGCGCCGACGTCGTCGATCGACGCGGCAGCGAGCTTTGCGAGTGCAGCTATGTCATCCAACAGTCCGGCGAGACCACCAGCCATGTCGTCTCCTCATCAGTGGAAGGGACGGGCAACCTTATGGCGCGACGTTGCTGAACACGACGCAGCCGGCGGCGCCAAACATTCCTCCAACGCCGAGCGACACCGAGACTTCGGCTCCCTCGATCTGCGCGGGCGCTGTGCCGCGCATCTGGCGGATGCTTTCTTGCATGGCGTACATCCCGTACATGCCGGAGTGCATGTACGACAGTCCGCCACCGTTCGTGTTCATCGGGAGCGACCCGCCCGGCGCGGTGTTGCGTTCCCACACAAAGTCGCCTGCTTCTCCGCGCCCGCAGAAGCCGAGGTCTTCCAACCCGTACAAGGGGAGGTGCGCGAACGCGTCGTACACCATCAGGTGGTCGACGTCGGCAGTGGTTATCTCGGCGCTGGCAAACGCATCACCGCCTGCAATACGAAATGCTTTCGACGAGCTGAAGTTCTCCATCTGCGACACCATTGGCGTCTCGACGCCTTCGCCGTGGCCAAGCACGTACACCGGCGCAGTCGGGAAATCCATCGTCCGGTCGGCCGAGGTCACGATGAGCGCACCTCCGCCGTCGGTGACGAGACAGCACTCGAGGAGGTGGAACGGATACGCGATCATGCGCGACCCCAGCACATCTTCGACGGTGATGGGATCGCGAAATGTTGCGCGCGGATTCATGCCGGCCCACTCGCGTTGCACGACGGCCACGTTGGCCATCTGTTCGTGGGTCAGCCCTGTGTCGTGCATGTGGCGCAGAACGGGGAGACCGAACATTGTCGGTGGCCCGGTGACACCGAAGGGTCGTTCAAATTGTCCTGAGAGTGCGCTGGTGAACGCCTGGCGGGCCTTGCCGACGCGTGACTTTCCGCTCTCGGCGTGTGTGATCAGCACCGTCGTACAGAGTCCCGCGGCGATGGCCGCCGCGGCGTGCCGGACGTGGATCATGAAAGAGCAACCGCCGACCGACGTGCCGTCGACCCAGCGCGGTTCCAGACCCAGATAGTGCGCGACGTCAGTCGGCCGTTCGCCCGCCGTGGCGAAGCCGTCGATGTCTTTGATGGTCAAGCCAGCATCAGCCAACGCGTTGAACGCTGCATCGGCATGAAGCTGGAGCTCGCTCGTGTCGGTGATGACGCCCATCTGCGTTGTCTCAGCAGCTCCGACGACGGCGAGTGTGGGGCCGCTCATGATGCGGTCCCGTCACTGACCGGTTGGAAGAACGGCAGCGTGATCTCGTCAGAGAAGACCTCGAAGACCACTTCGACGGACATGTCGATGACGAGCGCTTCGGGTGTCTGGTCGCAGTTGACGATGTTCGACATCATCCGGACGCCCTCGTCGAGCTGCACGACGGCAATGGAGTACGGGCTGGCGATTCCGGGGTGGCCGGTGTGGTTGATCAGGTAGCTGTACAGCGTCCCGCGGCCCGATACCTCCTCGACGGCCACATCGTGACTGCTGCACGCAGGACAGAACGGGCGAGGTGGAAAATACGGATCGTGACATGCGTTGCATCGTTGAATGAGGAGTTGGCCATTGCGCGTGCCTTCCCAAAAGTGCTGCGTCTCAGGGGTGGGCCGCGGCAGGGGCCGCTTCGTTCGATCGACCGTCGGCGTCATCGTCGGAGTTTGGCATTCGCACCCTCGTCGTCAGCGACTCGGGCCGACCGGTGTACCGCGCGAGGTGTCGTCGGCGCTGATGAGCGCGTCGGCGAGGAGATCGACCGCTCGTGCGCGGCGTTCACCGCCGAGGTGGTGCAGCGGCTCGATCTCGGCTGGGTCTTGGATCAGGTCGAACAACTGCTCGTCCCCAGAGCTGTGTCGCGTGTACTTGCTGCCATCCGCGCCGACGACAGTGCGCGTCTTCTCCGGAATCTGAGCGACCGCTGCAATCGCCGCGGGAAGGTCGTCTTCGACCAGCACGTGAGAGCGAACAGCCGCGGATGAATCGGTGAGTGTCGGCACGAGCGACTGCCCTTGGATGCCGTCGTAATGCTGCAGCCCAGCGAGGTCGAGCAACGTTGGGGCGAGGTCGATCGACCCAGCGAGTGACGAGGTTCGACCCGCTGCATACGTTGGGTCGGCAATGACGAACGGTGGTTGCAGCGTGCCGCGGTAGTGCATGAACCCCTTAGTCATCAGGCCGTGATCACCCATCATGTCGCCGTGATCTGACGTGAAGACGATGATGGTGTTGTTGGCCTGACCGGCCCTCTCGAGCCTGCGCAGGATCTTGCCCACCCCGTCGTCGATCATCTCGATCATGCCGTAGGTCGCAGCAATGGCCTCGCGCACCATGTCGTGGTCGGTTGCACCGAACATCCCAACCCAGCCCCGTTGTTTCGCAGCAGGCGTCGCTTGTATTTGGCGGAGGTACGCCGGGGCGCGTTCGAGTGGATCGCCAATTGTTTCCGGCAATGCCATGTCGGCGGGGTCGTGCCGGTCAAACCAGTCGCCGGGTGGGCACATCGGGTGGTGGGGATCGGGGAACGAGGCCCAGGCGAACCACGGCTTCGACTCGCTGCTCGCGTCGTCGATGAAGGCCAATGTGCGGTCGGTGACAAAGGTGGTGGAATGCAGCTCGGGCCCGTAGGGCGGCTGATAGACCTGCCACCAACGGTCCGAGCGACGAGCCGCCGGCGACTCGTTGGTCATCGGTACGACCAGATCTTCGTATCGGCCACCGCGATCCAACGCCCAGTGCAGGTGATGGCCCGTGATGCGTGCCCCGTGATCGATCGACAGTTCCACATGGTCGAACCCGTAGAAGTCATCAGGCCAGTCCGGGATTCCACCGTCGTATCGCTCGGCGTGTTCGAGCTGATTCCAACCTGTTGGCCAGGGGTCGGCACTGACGGGTTGGCGGTCGACAGCAACGACGGCGTTGCGGCTGAGGCCATGTTGGAGATGTGACTTGCCGATCAGCGCAGTGCGGTATCCCGCCTCGCGAAATGTGCGCACGTGGGTGTTGGCGCCCCAGTCCAACGATCGATCGTTGAACACAACGCCGTGCGCCGTCGGCATCCGCCCCGTCATGATCGTCGAGCGGTTTGGCATGCATACGGGGTTGGCGACCCATGCGTTGTCGAACACCATGCCGCGCGCCGCAATCGAGTCGATGTTCGGCGTCCGAACGACCTGGTTGCCGGCGAAGCCGAGGTGGTCGGCGCGGAGTTGATCGCAGATGATGAACAGGACGTTGGGGGCCATGACGCAGTCTCGCGTGCATTGGCTGCTTCGATTTCGTCAGCCGATGGGCTCGCCGTCGTTGTCTTGGATGGTCCAGCTGCCGTTGGCTTGTCGGGCGGCACCGGTGAAGAGTCGGGAGCGGCGGCCCATGTCGATGACGACGCCAGATGCGTCGCGTACGACACGGCGGATGTGTCCCCACAATGCGATCGCCGCGACTTCGGAGCAGTCGATGGGATCACCGTTTTGGGGGGTGGCAGATCATCTTGTTGTAGTGGGCAGCGTCGAGGCGACCGCCTGACACGATCACTTCGGCAGTCGTGTCATCAATCACGATGTTCAACGTGGGCAGCGGTGCCCGTTGGTCTCCGCGGGCAGATGCTGGGCGAGGAACGCGGCGGCTGCGTCTGCTCGTCGTTGTGGTTCGCTCTGCTGCAGATCGGACAAAGTGGCGTCGAACGGATCGATCATTGCCGCCCGGTCCTTCGAATCGATCAAACGTTCCAATATCTTCATCGCGCGAACAAACGCTCGCACTGTCACAGAGTGAAGGGAACGCTGTGAGGTCTGCAGGTTCAGCGAATCATCGTGCTGGTCGCTGGCATCACGACCGGGTGATGCGCCGGCTGGCCGAAACCGCGTAGAGGGGGTCACCCGGCGCACCGGGGTTGCGCAGCTGCGTCGTGGGCTCATCAAAGCCGGTGGTGATCTCGAAGTAGGTCTCGACGATGCGGCACCGGCCGACATCATCAGTGGCCAACCAACCACGGATCGCTTTTGTCGGGAAGCAGCGGTTCGAGAACGTGCAGACGAACATGCCATCGGGCTGCAGGACGCGTCGGACTTCGGCAAAGACATCGAGCGGCTTGATGAGATAGTCGACGGACACACAGCAGGTAACCGCCGCGAACGCTGCGTCTGCGAACGGCAGGACCGGATCTGCGTTGAGGTCCTTGACGAGCCGTTCATCGGCCATGTCGTTGGCAGCGAGTTCGGCCTCGTTCATCCCGGTGATGACCAGCCGCTCGGGCTTGGTGGGAAAGTGCGAGATCCACGACGAGCAGATGTCGAGCACCGGCCCGGACGAGGCCACGCACAGTCCAAGTTCGTTGTACAGCTCACCGACTGCGGCGATGGCGCCGCCGTCGATGTGCGTCACGAGTCGGTCGAACGCGTAGAAGTCCGAATCGTCTGCCTCGTCGCTACGGGTGAAAAACCCAGGGGGAAACGTCGTCGCATGTCGTTGATCCACCCGCCGACAATCCCACACGGCTGCAGTCTCTGCCCGACTCAGGTGTCGTCGCGCTCGACGACACCTCCCGCCAGCTCAACACCTGACATCATCACGTCACGTTGTCACGGAAAGGGACGCAACATGATCACGATTATTAATGGCGGAACGCAAGGACTCGGTGCGGCAGTCGCACGTCGACTCGTCGCCACTGGATTCACCGAAGGGTTGCTGCTGGTGGGCAGGTCCGCCGACCGCGGGAACCAGCTCGCCGAGGAACTCACCGCCGCCGGGGTCGACACCGCCTTTCTCCAGGCCGACCTCGCTGATGCTGAGGCTCCCACCGCGATCGTGGCGGCGGCCATGGATCGCTTTGGTCGCGTCGACGGGCTCGTCAACGTGTCGGCAGTGACCTCGCGTGCCACCCTCTTCGAGGACACCCCCGAGCACGTTGACAGCCAGATGGCGGTCAACGTCAAGGCGCCCTACTTCCTCATCCAGGCTGCGGCCCGAGAGATGATTGCGCAGGGAACCCCCGGGTCGATCGTCAACGTCGGCTCCACGTCGGGGCACGGCGGCCAGTCGAAGCTCACCGCGTACTGCATGTCAAAGGCAGCCCTGACGGTGATGACCAAGAACCTTGCGTACGGCCTGATGCGCCACGGCATCCGTGTGAACCAGGTCAACCCGGGGTGGATGGAGACAGAGTCGGAACACCGGACGCAGATGGAGCAAGATGGCGCGCCCGAGAACTGGCTGGAGTTGGCTGCACCCGGCCGGCCACTCGGTCGCCTTGTGCAGCCCGAGGAAGTCGCGAACGCGATCGTCTACTGCTTGTCCCCAGATGCCGGGCTGATGACCGGGAACTGCCTCGACATCGACCAGTCGGTGCAAGGCGCCGGTGACCCGCCACTGCCCACCGCCAGCGACACCGTCTCCCCGTGAGCTGTGCGTGCTGACCACACCGGCGGATTGAGGCTCAGGTCGGAGACCACCCGGACCACGCGAGGAAGTTGGCGATGACCGTCCGGCCATCTGGGTGTTCTTCGGTCCAGTACTCCGGGTGAAACTGCGTACCCACCATCGGCCGCTCGTCGTGAACGGCCATCTGGATCGGCGTCGCTGCGGTTGACGCCAGGTTGGCGAATCCGTCAGGAAGCTCGGGAACATGAAGCCCGTGTGCGTGCCGGAAGATGGGCTGTTTGCCGAGGCCAGCCAGCAATGGATGGCCTGAGTTCTCGACAGATAGTTCGACGGGGTGGTACCCAAATTCGAACGGCCGACCATCCTTGGTCGTGACCAACGAGGGGTCGTCCGAGGGGCCGTCAGGGGCGGGGAGCGCGACGATGTCGGCGCCCAGCGCTTGGGCAATGAGCTGGAAACCGCCGCAGAACCCGAAGACCGGCAGCTCGGTCTCGCGGATGATTGCATGGATTGGCGCGAGTGCGTGTGGGTCGTAGTCGTCGGGTGCAAACGAGTTCCCGCTGATGAAGATCGCGGTCGCCCCGATCTTGTCCAGCAGATCCTGGTCGACGCGGTCGTAGCGGACGAGGTGACAGTGCGTGCCGGCGAGATCCTCCAACCGGTACGTGATGCTTGTCCGGCCGGCCAGCATCTTCGGGCCGTGCTCGCGTTCGAAGCCGTCGGCGTGTTCATAGTCGACGAAGACGAGCATCCAGTCAGCCTAGGAACGGCAATGAGTTCCGGTCAGGATTCGAACGGCAAGCCTGCGTACTGCTCTGCCATTGCGGCCTGGGCATGCATCGACGACGCCAAATAGTCAAGTTCAGCCTCTTGGGCCCGCTGATCGAATGCAGTTTGTTCAGGGAAACGGTGCAGCAACGTGGTCATCCACCATGAGAATCGAACCGCGCTCCACACTCGCCGGAGTGCCATCTCGGAGTAGCGGTCGAGATACTCGTCATCGCCACCGTCGTAATGCGCAGTGAGCGCCCGCGACAGATAGTGCACGTCCGAGATTGCAAGGTTCAGGCCTTTGGCGCCAGTTGGTGGAACGATGTGTGCAGCGTCGCCGGCGATGAACAAGTTGCCGTATCGCATGGGTTCAGCGACGAAGCTGCGGAGCGGGGCGATGGACTTTTCGATCGATGGGCCGGTCACGACCTGGCCGCCAACAGTGGATCCGAGCCGGGTTGTCAGCTCTGACCAGAAGCGGTCGTCGGACCAGTCGGCAAGGTCATCGTCGAGTGAGCACTGCACGTAGTACCGGCTCAGCATCGGGTTGCGTTGGCTCGCCAGGGCGAAGCCGTTCGCGTGGTTCGCGTACACGAGGTCGGGGAGTGGCGGCGTCTCGGACATGATTCCGAGCCAGCCGAACGGGTACTCCTTTTCAAAGGTCCGCAGCACAGTGTCAGGGATCGCGGGGCGTGCAGCGCCGTGGTATCCGTCGCAGCCCACGACGTAGTCCGCATCGACCCGCTCGGCGATGCCTCCCACGTCGAAGGTGATGCTCGGACGGTCACTCAGCGGATCGTGGACTTCGACGTTGGCGGCTTCGAAGACAATCGCGGCATGGCGAACGTCGGCTGCTGCGTACAGGTCCTCCTGCATCTTGGTCTGTCCGTATGACATGAAGTGGGAACCAACGTGACGGTTGATGTCGATGAAGAACGCTTCGCGTCCACCCCACACCAGTGCTGCTCCGTCGTGGACATGGCCCTCGGCATCCATCCGCGCGTCAAGTCCGGCGGCGCGGAGTACTTCGACCGACCCCCATTCGAGTACGCCTGCTCGGATTCGGTCCAGGACGTGGTTTCGACTGGACCGTTCGACGACGATCGAGTCAATGCCCGACCGGTGCAGGAGGTGGGAAAGCAGCGACCCGGCTGGGCCGGCACCGATGATGGCCACCTGGGTTCGCAGTGTCACGCGGAGAGTCTCACGGATTGTTGACACTCCGGCAAGAGGACCACCATGATGACGCCACGATGATCATCGACTGCCACGGTCATTACACGACCGCGCCGCCACAGCTCGGTGAGTACCGTGATGCCCAGCGCGCCGCGCTCGACGTCGATTCGGGCCACGTCGGTGAGCGCGGGCAACTCTCGATCTCTGACGAGGAGCTGAGGGAGAGCCTCGAAGACAACCAGCTGCGGTTGCAACGCGAGCGCGGCATCGACCTGACGCTCTTCTCGCCGAGGGCCTCGTGGATGGGCCACCACATTGGCAACGAGCACACCAGTCGAAACTGGACTGAGCACTGCAACGATCTGATCTGGCGAGTGTGTGATCTGTATCCAGACAACTTCGCCCCGGTCTGTCAGCTCCCGCAGTCGCCAGGGATCGGCGTCGAATCGTCGGTGCGCGAGCTGCGACGTTGCGTCGAGGAGATGGGGTTCATCGGTTGCAACCTCAACCCGGATCCGTCGGGTGGGCATTGGACTGGGCCGCCGTTGTTTGATCCGTACTGGCATCCGCTGTTTGCGGCGATGTGTGAGCTCGATGTGCCGGCCATGGTGCACGTCAGCGCCACCTGTAACCCGAATTTCCACTTCACGAGTTCGCACTACCTCGGGGCCGACACCACAGCGTTCGTCCAAGCGATGACGTCAGGACTGTTCCGTGACTTCCCATCGATGCGGTGGGTGATCCCGCACGGAGGTGGAGCGGTTCCGTACCACTGGGGTCGATTCAAGGGGATGGCCGAAGGACATCACGCCGAGGGCGGCACGACATGGCAACTGCTCGACGAATTGATGGCCAACATTTTCTTCGACACATGCGTGTACCACCAGCCGGGCATCGACCTGCTCGTCGACGTTGTGCCGACCGACAACATCCTCTTCGGTTCCGAAATGGTCGGCGCGGTCAAGGGAAAGGACCCCGATACCGGTGAGTACTACGACGACACGAAGCGCTACATCGATCGCGCCAATCTCACAATTGAGCAACGGACCAAAATTTTCGACGGCAACGTCCGCAGGGTGTACCCGCGGCTGACGACCACGGGAGTCGCCTCATGAACAAGCACGTCATCGTCCGCAACATCGATCGGGCTGATTCGTCGGTGATCGACCGATTGGCTGTGGCGGGCACGGCAACCGTGCACGAAGCGATCGGTCGCGTGGGATACGTCGGGCCGCACCTCAAGCCGATCCAACTCGACACGAAGATCGCCGGGTCGGCGGTCACCGTGCTCAGCCATCCGGGCGACAACATCATGATCCACGCTGCGGTCGAGATGTGTCAGCCCGGTGATGTCCTCGTCGTTGCCAACACCGCGCCGTCGACGCACGGCATGTTCGGAGACCTCCTGGCCACGTCACTCATGGCGCGCGGCGTGCGCGGCCTGATCATCGATGCTGGGGTTCGTGATACCGCTGATCTGCGGTCAATGGGCTTTCCGGTGTGGGCCCAGCACGTGTCGTGTCAGGGCACGGTCAAGAACTCCCCGGGTTCGGTCAACGTTCCGGTCATCTTGGGTGGAGTCACGGTGCAGCCGGGCGACGTGGTGTGCGCTGACGACGACGGCGTGGTCATCGTCGAACGAGCTGACGCAGCCTGGGCGCTGGAGCGGTCAGATGCACGGCTGGCGAGGGAAGAGAAGATGCGCGTGACGCTTGAGTCCGGCGAACTCGGTGTCGACGTGTACGGGCTGCGTCAGAAGCTGAACGACATGGGAGTCGAGTACATCGACTGACACGTCGAACTTCCGCTAGCGGGTGAGCGCCGAGCGGATGCGCTCGAGCAAGACGGTTGTGTCGAGATGCGCGCCCTTCTCCTCGACAACGACGACGGCTTGCTCGCCCAGCCGCTCGACCAGACGTTCTCTGGTCCGGTTCGGATGCGTGACGAAGTGATCGTGTTGACCACCTGCTCGGCCGAGCGCCTGGGCGGCGAGCTCGTTGTCGCTCCGCATCACCAGGAGGGACGCCAACGCGGCGAGCGTGTAGAGCGATTCGGTCTCGTTGACGTCCTGCAGTCCGACATCGATCACCTCCAACATCAACTGTTCTGCTTCTCGCAGGCGGCCGATCTCCCCGAGCGAGACCGCGAGCGACCGGGCATCCGGGCCGTACATGGTCCCCAAGATGTCGATCTTGAAGCGGAGTGCTGCGTCGAGATCCACGACGGCTGCGATGTGATCCCCTCGTCGCTGATGCAAGAGGCCGGCCCGGGACTGGCAGAGAGAAGCCCAGCTGGGCGACGTGACGACGGACATGCCCTTGTGCATGAGATCCGCCGTTCGCTCCTCGCCGAGCCACTCGACGAGTTGCAGACTCTGGGAATAGTGCATGGCCAGCCCGGCGGAGTCCCCGAGGGTCTCGAAGAGGTCGGCTGCCTCTTCGAACTCCTCGACCCGAGCCGGCCCGGTGGGAAGCGTCGCTGCATACATGACGAGATGGATCGCGCGCTCCCAACGCGGATCGAACCAGGTCTGCTCATTTCGAGCATCCAGCCGTTCCCGCGCTGCCTCGAGGAAGGCGCCGGCGCGGCCGTTCTCGGCACCTTCGAGATTGAGTGTCACAGCGCCCCGCATCAGCAGGGCCCAGCCCATGGCGTGATCCGTCCCGAGCTCTGACGCCAACGCATCGAATCGGTCGGCAATGTTGAGCGCTGCGGGCAGCCGGGTCCACGCGCCGCAATTGGTGCCCACCAACGCAACCCGAGCCTGGCGCTGGAGATCGGCGCTCGACCCTGCGGCCAGATCGAGCCCCCGCAGACACCTCTCGCACGCCTCGAGGTGCAGGCCCTCGTGGGCCCAGAACCAGTACAGGCCGAAGGCCAGATCGAGGTAGCCGTCGGGCTCATCGCACTCGACGAGGGTCTCGAAGGCCAACCGGATGTTCGGGTACTCGGCACGGATTCTGCGGAAGGCCGAGGCCTGCTCGTGCCCCATCGTCAATGGTGCCAGGCGGTCGATCAGGTCGGTGTACCAGTCGGCGTGTCGACGCCGGATCTCGTCGAGCTCGCCGACCTCAGCAAGCCGCTCCAGCGCCCACTGGCGGATCGGTTCCAGCAGCCGGAAGCGGGTCCCGTCGGCATCGTGCTCGGCGACGACCAACGACTGGTCCACGAGTGCATCGATGCTCTCTGCCGCCTTGAGTTGTTCGATTTCGCTGCAGGTGCAGACTGATTGGGCGGCAGCCAGGTCGAACGTCCCGGCGAACAATGCCAGTCGCCGGAACACGCGTCGTTCGGGCCCGCCAAGCAACTGGAACGACCAGTCGATCGTCGCATCGAGCGTCCGGTTGCGTTCGAACTCTGACTTGGTCGAGGCGAACCGGCTGGTGCCCGACGTGTCGAGCACCTCCAGGATCTCGATCGGCGTCATGCTGCGGATTCGTGCCGCCACGAGCTCTATCCCGAGCGGGATGCCGGCCAACCGATCACAGATCATCTCGATAGCGGCGAGATCCTCGTCGTTCGGCGACCAGCCGACCCGGGCCGTTTCGGCCCGCTCGACGAACAGCTCGACGGCCGGAGACCGACCAGGTCCGGTCGCTTCGAGCCCGAGGGTGGGTACCCGGAGGACTGCCTCGCCGGACAGCCCCATCGGTTCCCGCGACGTCGCGACGATGGTGACCTCGGGTGCCGCCTCGAGGATTCGACGCACCATCTCGGCCGCTCCGTCCAGCACGTGCTCGCAGTTGTCGACGACGAGCAGGGCCTGACGGTCGCGGAGGTGTTGTACGAGCAGGTCGTCGACGTCGAGCTCAGTCGGCCGGAGCCCGAACGGTTCCGCCATGGCGGTGGCGACGAGTCCTGACGAGCCGACGGATGCGAGAGCGATGAACCAGGCCCCATCGGCGAAGCGGTCCGTCAGCGGCCGCGTCGCCTCCACGGCGAGACGCGTCTTCCCAGTCCCGCCCGGACCGGCCAGCATCACCAGGCGGTGCTGCCCGATGAGCCCCTGGATCTCGTCCAGCTCGCTCTCGCGTCCGACGAACGAGTCAAGGGCGAGCGGCAGGTTGCCGAGACGTCGTGCTGATCCGGTCGGGACAGGCGCCGACGTCGTTCGGTGTTCGAAGCTGTCCTGGTCCAAGACCGACGACGGCAGCAGCGACGCGCTCTGGAGCAGCACGTCGGATTCCAGGGCAACAATTTCGGGTGATGGATCGAGGCCGAGTTCGTCACGCAGTCGCCGACGAAGATCCTGGGATACTTCGAGGGCGTCGGCCTGCCGTCCCGACCGGTAGAGCGCGGTGATCAACAACGCGTGCAGCTTCTCGCGATATGGATGCTCGGTGGCGAGCGAAGACAATCGAGGAATCACGCTGACATGGTGATCAAGAGCCAACTCGGCGGTGTAGAGCAGTTCGCTGGCTGCCAACCGCTCCTCCTCCAAGCTCTGCATCTCGGACGCAGCAAAGTCCGCGAATGCGAAGTCCGCAAGGGCCGGACCTCGCCACAGTGCCAACGCTTCCGAGAGCCATCGTTGAGCTTCGACTGGGTCGTATGACAACACGGTGCGCGCATTCTCGACAAGCTTGCGGAAGCGCCGCACATCGATGTCCTGTGTGGCGGGGATGGCGCGAAACTGTAAATCCCCTGCTCAGCCCAGATGCGCGTAATGGCGTTTGGAACGTCAACAAGCCGATCTTGGAGCATTTAGTCCGGCCCAAGGCAGCGATTTATAGACCGCGAGGGCGGCTATGCGACAGCAAGCATTATTGTGGGGCCCGAACAACTCAGTACCGGAGGAAGTAAGAACAATGAGATCGATCCACGAAGCGAACCTCAGCGGCCAAGACACCACCGAGGCGTACATCCGAGAGTTTCCGAATCGGGAACAGGTTCGGATGATGAAAATATGGCTCGAGAATCATGAACCCGGCACGTTCAGCTTCACTGGGCTGGTCGATCCAACCGATGTCACCGTGGTCACCCCGCAGGCAACAGTCGACTACGGCTACTGCTGGTTCAGCCTTTCGGACGGTCCAGCCATTGTCCACGCGCCGCAATATGAGCTGTTCTGCTCTGTGTCGGTCTTCGACATGCTCCACAACGTCCCTGCGGTGATCGTCAACCCCGCACGCCCAATCCTGCTCATTCGGCCGGGTCAAGAAGTCCCCAACGGTGACTACACCATCGTTGAGCTTGAGACCGATCAGGGGCTCATCTTGATTCGTATGGTCGTCGTGGACAACCTGGACGAGGTTCAGGCCCTCCACCCGAGCATCCGGATGGAAGGCGGAAGCGGCGACATGACCCGTCCCGTCCAGCGATTCTCACCAGGCGTCGAAGAAGCCGGGCGGGCAATCATTGCGGCCGGCATTCCGTTTCTCAACCCCGATGAAGCGTTCGGGAAGTGTTCAGGCGATGTCGGCGACATCACCCTCGCCGGCGGGGTGATGATCGGGCAACTCGGGACGCCGAGCGACACCGTGCGCTACGGAACCATTCTCACCGACGCGGACGGCGCACCGTTAACCGGCAACGACACCTACGAGCTGACCGTACCGCAGGGCATCGTGAAGGGCGACGGCTACTTCTCGATCACCGTGTACGACAGCGACACCAAACTGCTCATCCCGAACGACCTCGGGGTATACGACCGCACCACCTACAGCGCTGAGCCAGAACCCGACGGCACTTACCGCATCATCCTCAGCCCCAATGGCAAGGGCCACAACGCCATCCCCACCGGGCGACCGTTCTACGCCATACTCCGCGCTTACGTGCCCGTGCCGGGAGCCGACATGACTGTTGGCATCACCAGGCACTGAGCCGCCCTGACCAACCAGTCGCCCGTAGCCGGTCCAACGGTCGAATCAGCCCAATCAGCTTGACGCGGTCCAACATCGCTGAGCTGGGATTCTTGGAGATTCCTTGCGCGCCCTGCTTTGCTTTAGAACCGAGAGTCGACGTCTCATTCGCCTGAAATCGGTAGCTCTGCCCCCGAAGGCGTGCCGCTAGCCTTCGCTACAGATGCGAAAAGAATGTGTGTGGAGTTTCGCGCCACGTTCCGGACCATCCCCTCCGGAAGGGGGATGGCGCGAAACCTTAAATCCCCTGATCAGCTCAGATGCGTGTAGCGACGTTTGGAACATCAACAAGCCGATCTTGGAACATCTAGTCCAACCCAAAGCAGCGATTTATAGACCTCTATGTCGCGCCTGACGAAACGCACCGTGATGTCGGGGCGGTGAGCAGTAACGATTTTGGGCTCGGCGACCCTGCCGTTGCCGGCGGGATAGGGCTTGTGAGTCAGGCGGGTGTCATCTGTCGTGAATAACGCTCCTACTGCAGCGAAATAGTCCAATCGCCGTTTGCAGTGATCTCAATAAGAGCCGGTCCTGGAAAGCGAGCTGAGCCGGCGTAGTTGCCGATCTCGTTCACGAGTAGATCCCGTCTTCTGCCCGCAAGTGGGTAGGTCAACACCGCAAAGTTGCTGTCACCAGCGTGTGTGATATCGGCGATGCCACTATCCCCGGTGACTAAAACTACTGAGTCACCGAGACCAGTGGCCGATTCGTCAAAAGTGGGGGCCTGATCAACCGTGTTGGCTTCGATACGCCACGAACCACCTGCGGTGATCTCAAGAAACGACGCCCCTTCTTCTTCCTGGACGGTGCCTTGGTAGCTTCCGATCTCGTTGACTAAGAGGTCCACCCGTTCCAACTCTGCGTCTCGGGGTGTGGTGGACGTGGCCCTTTGGTTCCTACAACCCGCTTGATACCCAGTCTCGTCTTACAGCGAGGTATCGAGATGCTGCGCTGCAGCGCCTCCCAGGTCCAGCCCTCGCAATCGAAGGCAAGAACTGATTGACCCTGTACGAGCCGTCGACCGCAACGGCAGGATATCTAGGCTAGGGCCGAGGCGAGGTTTACACTTAGGCTGAACTCCGGCTGACAGAATCGTCGTTGTGACATCGACCGTCGGGTGGAATGCGGCGGTGCCGCCGAATGGCTTCGTCAATCGGCCGCGCCAGACCGCCGCGAGCAATGACAATCCGGATGGGCTGGCGACACCCGACTTGTACGCCGGCGTCGAAACCACCCCCGAGCATCGCAACCTCGCTGCCGGAGACCCGACCTGTGTGGGCTGGGAGCGCCGCCGTGACGATCCTGGCGTCACAGCTCTACGAGAAACCTTGCGGCTGAACAACGGGATTCCCGAGCTCGAGATGTGCACACCTGACCAAGTCGAACGGGCTGCTGGACTCTTCCATCGCGACGGGTTCGTCGTGGTCACCGACGCCCTCGACGCACGACGACTGGCCAACCTCAAACGGGCAACCGAACGCGTCGTCGATGAGATTCTTGCGGCTGACCCCGATGCCTCGGCGGGAGGCGGTGCGGGCGGTCTACCGCATCGATATTCGTTCGGCTCATCGTCGGCATCGAGACATCGGTTGCATGAGCCTGAATGGGTCGACGTGATCGATCTCGCCACCACGACACCGATCCTCACTGCCATCTTTGGATCGGCTGACTACATCGTTGGCGGCGGCGGCGGTGACCTCGCGTTGCCCGGTGCGATTGAGTATCAGGGTCTCCACAGCGACAACATTTGGGTCGAGCCGCACGATCCGGTGGGGAACTTGTCCGTTCGGCAGATGCCGGTTCCGGTCGTCACCATCAACTTCCCGATGATCGACTTGACGTGGGAAAACGGCCCGATCCGTCAGATCCCCGGTACGCAGCGCTCGCTCGACCCCATCCCGACGCTCGCTGACGAGCCCGATTGGATGAAATGGTCAACGTTGTGTCCGACGCCAGCAGGGTCGGCTGTGATCCGCGACAATCGGTGTTGGCACAGTGGGACCCCGAATCTGTCGGACGATGTTCGCTCGATGCCGAATATCGAGTACTTCGCCCCGTGGTTCCGGAGCGAGGGTGTCAACCGCTGTCTGCCCTACGACCTCTGGACCACGCTTTCCGAGCATGGCAAACGGGTGAGTCGTTACGTTGCCGGCCACGACGGGGAGACAATCATCGGTGCCGGTTACACGAGCCCGAGGGCCAAGGACCGAGACGCATTCGTCGAAGCCCAATGTGCAGAACTTGGCGCCGAGGTCGCTGCCGAATGGTGGGCCAGGCGCTAGGAAGTCCCGTCGCCGGACGCCAGTCACCCAGCTTGGGGTTTGAGCCGGTAGAGCAGCGCAGTCCCGAGTAGACCGGAGGCGAGGGCGGCCCATTGGGCTGCGGTGTGGCCTGACGAGTCGATGATTTGTCCCATCGTTGGTGGGCCGATGAGGCCGCCGAGGCCGTTGGCGGTGTAGAGCGCTCCCAAGACACCGCCCATGCCGATGGTGCCGAACAATTGGGCCACAACGGCTGGAGACAGTGCGATGATCCCGCCGTAGGAGACGCCGAGGACGATCGCGAAGGCGATCAGGAGCGCGTAGTTCGCGTCCGCAACGATCCAGATGAGAAAACTCAGTCCGAGGCCCAGGGACGACAGTCGGTAGAGCCCAACGATTCCCACTCTGCCGGCGAGCGCACCGAGTCCCAGGCGGCCGATGATCGACGCCATGCCAATGAGTCCGAGGAGGACGGCGGCGGAGCCCGACGCTTCGGTGGTGTCGATGTAGTCGGCCATGAACACGAAGGGCGTGAAGAGCGCCGCTGCGAGGAAGAGTGAGGAGGCGTAGAGAAACCAGAAGTCACGACGCCCGCGGATGATCTCGCGGATTGGTCGGGGAGCCGCGGCTGAACCGGGGGGCCGATGTGCTCCCACCGCGGCGATGACTAACAAGACTCCGGAGACCGCTGCCAGGACTCGATACGCGTCGCGCCAACCGTTGGCTTCGATCAGCCGCTCGATGATGGGAACGAGCACGAGTGTTCCGGTTCCGATTCCTGCGACCGCGAGGCCGAGGGCGAAGGTGCGTCGTTGTTCGAACCAGCCGCCGACAGCGGCGACCATGGGTACGTAACAGCACGCAACACCGATTCCGACCCCGAGCCCGTAGGTGAAGTAGCCGAGGCGAATCGAGGAGACCTCGGCGGTGAGCAGGAGACCACTGACCATCGCAACAGCGCCGAAAACCATCACACGTCGCGGGCCGATGCGATCAGCGATCCGGCCGCTGATGATGCCGATCGCGAAGTAGGCGAACGTGGTGATCGAAAAGAACAGCGCGGTCGCCGATCGGCTGGTTCCGAACTCGTCAGCCATCGGTCCGAAGAACTCGCCGAAGCTGTAGGCGACTCCAAATACGGTGAACATGGCGAGGAACGCGGAGGCCACGACGATCCACGCTCGCGTTGAGTCGACCTCGTGGGCAGCACTGGTGCTCGTACTGCGGATCTTCGTGGGCGGCATCTGCGTTGTCTCCGGGTTCAGGTCGGTGCGGGTCCGGTGCTTGATTTCGTACTCGCTAGTACGACATACTGAATCACCGACACTCGTCGGTCAAGAACTTCTTTTACTTAAAGGTACGAAATGTCTGCCGGACGGCCACGAGCACTCAATCTCGAGACCGCAATGCCCGTGATTCTTCGTCACTTCTGGCATGACGGGTACGGCGGAGCGACCCTCGATCAGATCGCCGCCGAGCTGGGCGTCACCAAGCCGACTCTGTATCGGACGCTCGGAGAGAAAGAGGCCGTGTTCGCGGCGGCCCTCGGCACCTACCACCAGACGTACATCGCACCCGCCGAACGACACCTCGAACAAGCAGCCACCCTCCGCGCAGCGCTCGCTGGGTTCTTCGCGGTCTTTGTCGATCGGATCCTCGACGATGATCTTCCGGGGGGTTGCTTCCTCGGCGACAGCGCCATGACCGGCAGATTCAGTACCGGACCGATCGCGGCCACCATTCAGAGGCTGCAAGGAGGATTGGCTTCGCTCGTGGAGCTGCGCGTCGCAGCGGCCGTTGACGATGGTGAGCTCGAACCCGCCACTTCGGTGGCGGCTGTTGTCCCGTTCGTTCTTGGCCAGGTCTCAGCGCTCTCGGCAATCTCGCGGTCCTCGCCGACCCAATCGCAGCTCGACTCTGTGGTGGGCTACATGCTTGCCGGTCTTCCTTGGGCTGCCCCACGCTGATCGCGTGCGTCAGGCTCGGCTTGATCGCGGCCGGCCGGTCGCGTAACGTGGTGGAAATGATCTTGAGGCAAGCGTGAGGAGAGGCCAATTGTCCCCCGAAGAGATTGCGACGATCGCAGAAGAGGCGTACATCTTTTCGTTTCCGATGCTGATGGGGTATCGCTACGGGTTCGCCACGTTCTTTGCGCCGCCATTGCCGTCGTACCGGGGGCCGGTGAACGAGATGCACGGCGAACCGGTGACGCTCGACTACCGGTTCAGAGATGTCGTCACGCCGAACGCGGACACGCCGTACAGCTTGGCGGCGCTCGATCTGCGGGCCGAGCCCATGGTGCTCAACGTGCCAGCGGTGACCGACCGCTACTACGTGATGCAGTTCGTCGACCTGTTTGGCGCGAATCCCCACTTCGTCGGCTCCCGCGCAACCGGACCTGCTGCAGGGTCCTATCTGCTGGTCGGTCCCGGGTACACCGGCGACGTCCCGACCGGGTTCACCGATGTCTTGCACTTCGACACCGATCTCGTGTTCATCATCGGGCGAACCCAGCTGCTTGGCCCCGACGATGTCGAGGCGTTACGGCCAGTCATGGCGGCTTATCGCCTCGAGCCGCTCTCGGAACGCCTCGGAACCGAGACGCCGACCGCGCCTGGGTCTGACTGGCCGGTGTGGGACGACGAGGCGTCACGCGACGAACGGTTTGTCGGCTACGTCAACGCGCTGCTCGAGTTGTGCCAGCCACCACATCCCGACGAGATCGCGATGTTCGAGCGGTTCGCGACGGCCGGAGTCGGCGCCGGGCTGTCGTTCGATGTCGACAGCCTCGACGACGACGTTCGCGATGCCCTCCGTGATGGCGCCGACCGCGGTCGCGCAAAGATCGCCGCATTCGTTGCCACCTTGGGTCAGAAGATCAACGGGTGGGTGGCGGTGGAGGCGTTCGGCACTCGCGAGTTCTTCGCCGGCAACTATCTGTTGCGGGCGGCTGGGGCGACGGCCGGCTGGGGCGGTAACGACATCGTCGAGGCGTTTTATCCGACTGCCCGCGAGGACGCTGACGGTGAACCACTCTCAGGTGACCGGTCCTACCGGCTGCGATTCGACACGCCACCTCCCGCACGGGCGTTTTGGTCCGTCACGATGTACGACACCTCGTACGACGGCGTTGCTGGATACCTCGTCGAGAACCCGATCGAGCGGTACCTGATCAATTCGACAACCCCGGGCCTCGCTGCAGGCGATGACGGATCGTTGACGATCCATATCCAACGCGACAAACCCGACACTGCCGAAGGCCGCGCCAACTGGCTGCCCTCACCCGCCGGCCCGCTGTACCTGACGATCCGGATCTACTGGCCTGAACCCGAAGCACTCGATGGCACCTGGCAGCCTCCGCCTGTCGTGGCCGTCTGACCTCAGCGCTCATGGACCTTGACGAAATCGAACGGGTGCTGGTCGACACGACCAACACCAAACTGAGACCAGCGGCCCCCGTTCACCATCTCGGCGCTGTTAACTTGTGGCAATGATCAGAGAGATTCCGGCCCACTGATGGGCGACGCGATCGGCGCCAC